>CAZIJS010000137.1:0-7101 GCA_964539505.1 uncultured Myxococcales bacterium | reverse complement strand
GGAGCCGCGCTCCCCGTGACCGGGGACGAGGACGCAAGAAGCGATGCCGCTGTCTGAAATGGTCCGGTGGGGCCAGGCCCGTTCAACGTATCGATGGTGCGCATCGAGCAACATCCCCTCCTTGACCACAAACCAAGCTCCCAGTAAAGATGACGAGACACTGGGCAACCATCGTCTTTTGCCCCTTTGAAAACGAACAGAGAACCATGAACTCTTCCAGGAACATCATCGCTTCCATGACAGGCTTCGCAGCACTCGGCGTCCTCTCGGCGTGTCATCATAAACCTGTCTGCGAACAGTTGGCAGCCAAGAACCGGTCCTGCGCGCAAGCCTTTGGTCGATACGTCGACAGCAAGGCCAACCAGTGGAACAAGTCCCATCCCATACCCAGAGACCCAGGATCGGCCTCTGCGCCAGAGGCAAGACCGGCAACGGCCAGGACCATCGGGGGTCCGACCGGCCAAAAACCCTCTGGCATGCCAGGGACCAAGGGCCCCGACAACAGCCGCAACAGCCGCAACAGTGGCAACAGCGGCAACAGCGGCAAACCGGCACGTCGCACGCCCATGACGCGAGCAGAGGCCATCCGCCGCATGCGTGCACAGCGCAGAAAGGCTGCCATCAAGGGTCTTTCGGACCTCTTCACCGGACAGATCTTTCTGGACTCCTGCCGGAAAGCCTGGACAGGCAGCGGAAAGGAAGACGAGCGACTCAAGAAAGCGGCCACAGACTGCCTTGCGGTCAGTGATTGCGACGCCTATGTCGCCTGCATCATGAACTTGAAACGCAACCGAAACCGGGAAATATCTCCAGCCGGGAAGTGACCATGGCTTTGGTGATCCTCGCAGGACTCGGTCTGGTGGTGGTGCTCGTCACGCGCTACGTGCTCTACCGGGGCATCGACATGCTCACCAGGACCCTGGGATGGTCGGCAAAGACCAGGGGGCAAATCCTTGGGTATTCCACCTCCATGCCTGAGTTTGCGGGCACAGTCTTCACCGCAGCAGCCGGGCTCCTGGACGCAGGACTCTGGAACATCGCGTCCTCCAATATCATCAACGTGGGCCTGTTTCTGGCTGCCAATCTTTTCTACAGGCAATATCGAGACCTCACCAAGATCAAGTTTGTCGACGAAATCGGATTTGCGTTGGGAGCCGTGGCGGTCCCCCTGGTCCTCTCCGTCTGGGGAGTCGCAGGCAAGTCTGTCTGGACGGCGCTCGGGTTGGCCTTGTTCTTCGCGGTCTACATTATTGTGGATTGGATGTCCGGGCAGTCGGGCCATGGCGCCAAGGAGACCGACGAGCCACCAGAAAACGGGAGTGATGGAAATGGGTCCTCCCGAAACCTGGTGCCCCACAGGGGTCTCGTCCTGGCCCGTTCCATCGGCCTGCTCCTGGTCGGCATCCTGGGCATCGTGGTTCTAGGCCGGCTGCTGGGCATCTACGCTGGAAAAGTGGTGGCGGAAATGGGCGTCTCCCAGATTGGGGTGGGCTGGGTGCTCGGCGTCGTGACATCCCTGCCCGAAATGACATCCTTTTTCGCCATCTACGCTTATGCTAAAAAAACAAAGACTCTCGACAAGGACCTGGACACACAAGAGGCCCTCGACAACCTGACGGCCTCGAACATGAGCAACCTGGGTCTCATATATCCCCTCGGCATCCTGGTCTTCCTGCTCTTTGGGACCTGAGCCGAGAATCCAAGGAAGGACGAAACCATGACCGAAGCCACCAAGACCAGTCTTCCCGAAGTCGCCAAGAAATTCCTGCGATATGTTCTCGTGGACACGCAGAGCCAGGAAGGCGTCGAGGCCTATCCCTCCACCGAGAAACAAAAAGACCTGGGCCGCATGCTCGTAAAAGAACTCGATGCCATGGGTCTGAAAGACGCTCAGATGAACGAATGGGGCTACGTGTTTGCCACGCTCCCGGCCACGACGAGCAAGGACGTGCCCACCATCGGCTTTATTTCCCACATGGACACCGCGCCGGACGTCAGTGGTGCCAATGTCAAGCCCATCATCCATGAAAACTACCAGGGAGGCCCCATCGAACTGCCCAACGGGCCCAAACCCGTGATCACACCGGAAGGCTCTCCAGCGCTCAAAAACTGCATCGGACACGACATCATCACCACCGACGGAACGACCCTGCTCGGAGCCGACGACAAAGCGGGCGTGGCCGAAATCATGTCTGCCGTAGAGTATCTCCTGGCCCATCCCGAGATCGAACACGGCCCTGTCCGCATCGGCTTTACCTGCGACGAAGAAGTCGGACGAGGCGCGGATCATTTCGATGTCGCCCAGTTCGGCGCCAAGTTTGCCTACACCATGGACGGAGAAACCAAGGGCGAGATCGAAAACGAAACCTTCTCGGCGGACGGCGCCACCGTCACCTTCACCGGCAAGAACGTGCATCCCGGCTATGCCAAAAACAAGCTGGTCAGCGCCATCAAGGCGGCTTGTCGGTTCGTGGTGGAACTGCCCCAGAATCAGTCGCCCGAGACCACCGAAGGCCGCGAAGGCTATCTCCATCCCGTGGGCATCACCGGCACGGTGGAAGAGGCGGTGGTCAAGCTCATCGTACGCGACTTCGAGGAAGCCGGACTCAAGGCCTTGGAAGAAACCATGCAGGCAGCGGCCAACAGAGCTGTCGAAGCCTATCCCGGTGTCAAAGCCGACATCCAAGTCACCGAGCAATACCGCAACATGCGCATGCTGCTCGACCAGGCGCCCCAGGTCGTGGAATACGCCATGGAGGCCGTGCGCAGAGCCGGCGGAGAGCCCAGATTGACATCCATCCGCGGCGGCACGGACGGATCGCGCCTCACGTACATGGGCCTGCCCACACCGAACATTTTCACCGGTGGACACAACTTCCACGCCCGCACCGAGTGGATCTCTATTCAAGACATGGAGTTCGCAGTCAAGACCATCGTAGAACTGGTTCAGGTCTGGACGGAAAAGTCCTGAACCGACCACCATCGCATCCGTTCGAACGCCCTATGTGCATGAACAGCCCCTAAATTTCCGAAACGAATCATCCTCCCAACTCCCAACCCAACCGTGAATGTTTCGGCACAATCTGTGGTATCATAGAAAGCCATGTGCGCGAAAACCAACAGAGGCGGTCGAGACAATGACCAAGACCGGGACTTCCCAACAAACCTGGTCAAAACCGTCTTCAAGGGCCACCTTCCAGGCATCCTTTCGTGGCTCCTCCTGTCGACCATGGCCTCATTGCCCTTCTCGGCCTGGTCTGCTCCACCCAGCGCCGAGCAGGCCGCAAAGCTCTACCTCTGGCCCAGGCGCAACAAAATCTATGAACCACTCTCACGACGCATCGGCCCGCCCAGGGGATTTCACAGAATTCCGGCGCCGAGGGGCACTTACTCTTACTGGCTCAGACACCTACCCCTGCTCCCCAAGGCCAGCCCGGTACGAAGCTTCGACGGTAGGGTGATCGTGGCTGCCACCAACCCGCACCTGGCGGCCGTGGTGGACATGGACGTGGGCAAGCGAAACCTTCAACAATGCTGGGACAGCATCGTCCGACTTCGAGCAGAGTACCTTTGGGCTACAGGGCAAAAAAACCGGATCGCCTTTCCCTACGGAGGGGGCATCGGGCGATTTTCCTGGCCGAAGTGGGCTGCTGGTTTTCGTCCCCGCCGCGTCACGAAACGACGCTATCGACTCAAGCGCGTCGCCAGGCCTTCGCATGGACGCAAGTCCTTTCGGCGCTATCTGAAACACATCTTCATCTGGACTGGAACCATTCATTCCGGAAAAACGAAACAGGTGCCTCTCGCCCGGATCCGTGCCGGTGATTTCTTCACCTGGCCCGGCAGCCCGGGCCACGCGGTCCTCGTGCTCGACATGGCCACAGACGATCGGGGCCGAAAAGTCATCCTCATCGGGCAGGGATTCATGCCGGCCCAGGATTTCCACGTGGTGGCCAGCGGCCAGGATACCTCTCCCTGGTTCCACCTGGGCAGTCCGCCGCAGGGACTCTCCGATGCCTTCTGGGGCACCTTTCCTTGGAACAGCTTGAGACGATTCCGATAGGGGGCGCTGTCGCAACGAGGCCCAGCCACCATGGCCTGCAAAGCCTGCCCAGACCAGACTGTTCGCGTCACGATCGAATGCCGATGAAGGAGAGATGCTGTCCAATCGGAGACCCGTCACGGCGGTACGAATGGTACTTGTCCGGATTACAGCAGGTGCATTCGGCCACCACGTCCGTGTTGGAGGGAACCACCCCGAGACGTTCCAGCCGATGGGTCACCGCCAGGTGCAGGTCCACGTGCGGCCTGCCCCGCACCAGACGCACCACCAGGGAGCGTTCGGTGAAATGCTCTGCCACCTCGGATCCCACCTCGAAACAACAGGGCCCGATGGCGGGTCCCAACGCCACCAGCAGATCCTCTGGTCGAGTCCCGTATTTCGATTCCATGTGGCCCACAACAGCCTCGACGACCCCTGCCACCACGCCGCGCCATCCGGCGTGTGCCGCGGCCACGGCCCTGTGAACCGGGTCCCAGAGAAGTACCGGGATGCAATCTGCGGTGATGATGCCAACCAGACGACCCGGCCGCGCGCTGGTCAGATAGTCGGCCTCTCGTCGAAGCACATCGGCGGGATCCATTCCATCCACCGCCAGTCCGTCGGCTCCATGCACCTGGGTGACGATGTAGAGACGCTCTGCAGGAAAACCTTCTGTCTCGGCCAACAAGCCGAGGTTTTCGGCCACCTTGGCCTCCGGCGCGGTCCAACGACGGGAAAAGTTGAGTTCTGCGAATCGCCCGGAGCTGTAGCCCCCGCGGCGGGTGGTAAAGCCCACCCACAGATCCTGACCAGCCCAGGCAGGACGGATCACGTCGGGTCGGGGCGCAACGAGGCCTCCATCCCGGGGCGATGTCGCCTCGTGAGCATTGTCTCTCGCCTCCGTTCCGGTCATGGTTCCTCCCGAACTCTCCTGCTGTGCCAGGTCCTGCCACCTGCATATTCGACCAATGCATCTCTCCAGCCATCCATGGGCCAGGTGCCGCCCAATTCCTCGACGGCCATCGCCATGTCTTCGGGCAAATCCGAAACGAAGAGCATCCAGTCACCGGTGACAGGATGGAAAAAACCCAGCAACGCTGCATGGAGTGCCTGGCGGCCGAGCCGTTGGCCCACCTTCCTGACCCCATCGGCTCCCCCCCCGCGCCCGTAGACGGAATCACCCACCAGGGCATGGCCCCGTTCGGAAAAATGGACCCTGACCTGGTGCGTCCTGCCTGTTTCGAGTCGCACGACAACGAGTGATGCGCCGTCCAGGACGGCAAGGCGGCGAAAATGGGTCACGGCCCGCCGATTCGACTGTTCCAGCCGACTGGTAAACTTCTTTCTGTGGCGCGGATGACGGCCGTAGGGTGTGTCCCATGTCCCGGATTCGGGTGGAGTCCCCTTCACCAGGGCCAGGTAACATCGAGCGATCTCGTGGATCTTGAACTGTAAGGATAAGCCCCTGTGCGCACGCTCCGTCTTGCAGACCACCAGCAACCCACTGGTGTCCTTGTCGATACGATGCACGATCCCGGGCCTTCGCTCGTCGCCCACGCCTTGGATGTCGGGCAGGTGGTGGAGCAATGCATTGACCAACGTACCCGACGCATGACCCGCCGCCGGATGGACCACCATGCCCGCAGGCTTGTCCACCACGACCAGATCCCCATCTTCATAAACAATGTCGATGGCAATGTCCTGGGCCTGCAGATGCGAGGGGGCCGGGTCAGGCTTTCGGTATTCTACCACCTGTCCCGCCTGGAGCAGAAAAGACGGCTTGGCCCGCTGGCCATTGACCGTCACGGTGCCGGCCAGAATGTGCCGGTGGATGGCGGACCGACTCGTCCCATCCATCTGCCCGGACAGAAACCGGTCCAGCCTCGCGCCCGCTTCGTTGTCGCCCACCAAAAATCGGTGCAAGGACATCCAACCAGCAGCTACCAGAGGGGAGAATCGATGGTGGCCATGGCCATGAGGATCTTGTCGACCAGTGCCTTCTCGTAGAGGTTGTAGTTTTCGTAGATCTCCTCCACCACGCTGGCCTGGTAGTCCTTGCGCCCTTCTTCGATCTCCTCGGCCAAGGCCTCGAACAGATTGTCGTTCTTGATGGCCTGCTCCACCTTGGCCCTGTTGTAGAGCAAGATGTCCGAAGCAATGGTCCTGGCGCGAATCCTGGCTCTCTCGGGCCTGTCGTACTTGCGCATGGGTCCTCCTATGCAGAATCGAAACCAACCGCCGCCCCTCTGGAAGCAGCCAGACTGCAAGCGAACAATCGAACAACCGAACACTCACATGCCACACCAATGTAACCCCGCCAACCCGAGGCGTCAAATCCCTGCCGACCTGTTCCATGCTGGAAACTCAATCCATGGTGTGCCGCCAAACCCATTTTGGAAAACAAGGGCGTCATCAACAAGTATATCGGCGATGCAGTCATGGCCATCTTCGGGGCCCCGGAGGACGATCCATCTCATGCATCCAACGCCATACGCGCTGGCCTTGGCATGATCGAAGCACTCGATGCGATCAATGACCGCCTCCCCCCGCAGGAAAAACTCGCCATGGGTATTGGCATCCACACCGCTGAGGTCATCGCCGGCACCGTGGGGAGCAAAGAGTTCAACATCACTGCACCTCCTGGACGGACAGGTCATCGAACCAGGCAGCGTCGCTGCCTCTCGTATACAGTCCAATCCCGCCCGACGACAAGGTGTCGTCGGTCACAGACCGCCATTCTTCACCATCGATGCTCACGGTCAGACGGGAACCCACCGCCGACACCTGCACCTGGTAAGCATGCCCCGGGGTGAAGGCCACGTCGTCCTGGAAAAGCACGGTGTATTCTCCGTCATGCTTGAGGACCAGGATGCGGCGGCTCTCCTGGTTGCTCATGGCGAAGCGGTAGTAGTTGTCATCGTCCTGGTAACGGAACAAAATACCCATCCAGTCGTCGTCGTCGTTTCCCATGGTCGCGGTCACGATGACATCCGTCCAACTCCGCTCCCAGGTACACAGGTAGGTACCCTCCGAGGCAGGTGGCCCCATACCGTCCACAC
>CAZIJS010000136.1:0-11963 GCA_964539505.1 uncultured Myxococcales bacterium | reverse complement strand
GGTCGGAGGGCCGAACCTCAGTGCCCGGCGGGCAGCGGTTCGGAACGCACCGTCCCGCGGGAGGGTTCGTAGCGATCCGGCTTGAGGAAGAAAAACGTCAAGGCAGTGGCCAGACCGCTCACGAGAAAGGTTCCAAGCACTGAATCGGCGGCAATGGCCAGGTGGCGCCCCCGGGTCAGATCGGCCGCAGTGGGCTCTTCGGCCTGCTCGTATCGCAGGTAGTTTTCGTGGGACAGGCCGGCCAGGGTCACGGTGGAGACGAGAAGGGCGGCACTTACGCCCAGGCTCACCCAGGGCCAGGGGCCGAAGCTGCGACGTCTGGGTCTGGTTTCGAGCTGGACCATGACCATGGTCTTTGCGTTGCGGCGTATCTCGATCTGGGTCTTCCAGGAAATTCTCCCCGGCGAGGTGACCGAGAGTTTGCGTCGGCCCACGTCTATGTCGGTCCGCAAAAGCGGGGTCATGCCCACGGGCCGGCCGTCCAGGCTCACCACGGCACCCAAGACATTGGCCTGGACGCGGAGGATCCCCTTGGGCGCCGGCAAGGGCCTGAGGGTCACGGTGAGGCGCCGGGTCTGGTCGGCCTGGACGGAGACACGGTGGGTCAGGCCTTCGTATCCCGGCCTGGAAAGGAGGACCACGTGCCTGCCAGGCGACACCTTCAGACGCAGGGGCGTGGTGCCCAGGGGCCTGGAACTGTCTTCGTCGAGACGAACCGTAGCGCCTGGTGGGTTGGATGTGATCATCAAGGTGCCCACCACGGGCCTGAGTCGAACCGAAAGACTCACGATGCGGCCCGATGTGATCCGCACCTCGCGTCTTTCAGGACGAAAGCCCGGCTTTTCCAGGAAAACGACGTGTTTTCCCGGCGCCTGGGCCAAGACCACCGGCGTTTTGCCGTAGGTGCCCAGGGCTTTTCGGTCCAGATAAATCGTGGCACCGGCAGGCTCGGTGATCACGCGGAGCCTGGCCACGTGGGGTGCCAGTCGGGCCAAGGCGGCCCTGGCGAAGGCCGCGTTGTCTCGGTCCAGCCCGGGAACGGAAGACAACTCCTGGTAAAAGGAAAAGGCTTCGTAGAAACGGCCCAGCTTTTCCAGGCACAAGGCGATGTTTCGGACGGTGTTGGGATTGGGCGCCAGGCGATGGGCCATCAAGAATCGATCCAGTGCTTCCTTCAGCCGGCCCTGCTTGAGGGCTTCGACGCCCTGCTGGAATCGGTATCGAAACTCGCTGGCAGGGGAGGCCTGGGCGGAAGAAAGCGGCATGAAGAACGAGACAGAAGCCAGGGATAGGGCCACCAGGGCAACAAATAGACCTGGCCGGGACGCCCATCCAGACGTCGCCCCAGGCCCTGATGCAGATCGAGACGCCGGTCTGGAGACTGATACAGACCTCGACGCAGACGGCGGAGCCGAGACCAGTCCGGATCCAGGACCAAAGGTCCGAACAGGGTGCCGTCGTTTCGACATCACGGCTCGCATCGTCGCAATCTCCGGCAGATGGGCAGGCACAGACCCGGTCTCGGCATGTCCCACTCCCATCGAACCCAGGTCGGTCATGGCGTCACCTCGTCGATTCATCGCTGGTCCATCGCTGGTCCATCGCTGGTTCGTCACTGATTCGGCACTGAGTCGGCACGAAGTCTTCATGGGCTCGGCGTCGACTCGTCAGGGATGGACGACGAACCCGTCGTTCGATCCTGGGCGGGCGCCTGGCCTCGCTGCCCTCCCCGGCCTTGACCGCTTGCGCGAACCGCCACGTCGTTTCTTTCGCAGCCGCAGGGTCACGGACCCAACCCTTCCCGGCTCCAGTTTCCTGTCTGCAGGCCGCCAACCCGCCTTGACGGCCCGGATCCGAACCCACTTGGTCCCGGCTGGGACGCGGCAGACCGCTGGGCTGGAACCGCAGCGCTTGCCATCCACGAAAACCAGGGCTCTCGGAGGAAGGGTCCGGACCGTGATGGTCGTTGGGGGCAGAGCAGATTTTCGTTGGCGGGCTGGAGGCGTCCTGCTGTCTGCATGGAGCAGCGGGCCGGAAGACCGGGCAGGAGACGCTTCTCCGTCCCGGCCTTTGGCGCCCATCTCGTCAGATGGTTTCCCGGTTCGGGCCTGGCGTCCTGCCCCAAGGGAATCTTTTCCAGCCTGGCCATGGGATTGCACGCCGCCCCAGCCCGACGTTCCAGGAGCCATCGATGCTGCGGGATGGACCGCAGACGGCTCGCGCCGGGCAGGGTCCTGCGAGGGCGAGTGACTGCGAAAACGGCTCCAGACGGCAATCACTGCGATGAGAGCCACCAGCCCGATCCCGGCGGGGAGAATCCAGGCAGGTTTCTTCCCGGATGCGTCTGGTTCGGCCATGTCCCATGTCTTTTGCGAGTCCACCGCGGGGGCAGCCGTCACCTCTCCGGCAGTTCCCGTCACCAGAGAGGGAGACGAGGCGGATCGCAATGATCCGACGTGGGTCGATGACAGGGCAGCCGGAGCGGAGGCGCCAGCCGACTGCGCGGACCTGGATGCAGCCGAGTCCATCGAGCCAGGCCCAGTTGCCGCCGGGGAAGAAGATGAGGAGGCCCGCGACGGTGAAGTCTGCGGCCCGGTCTGCGCCGACGAGGCCTGCGGCGAAGCCTGCGCCGACCCGGCCTGCGACGACGACACCTGCGACGGCGAAACCTGCGAGGAGGACCGGTTCGACCATGGGGCGCCAACCGGCTCCCAAGCGCCTTGTCTGGATTCCGGTGACCAGGAAGGCGCCTGGAGGGACTCGCTGGAAATGGTGGGTGACAAGGCTGGATCTGGGGCCGGGCCGGGCCCAAGACCGCTGCCCGGGGCTCCAGCCGCGGGGATCACCGAGATCTCCGAAGGAGAGGGGACCGTGGAGACCTGTTGGCCTGTCTTCCCTCGCGACGAGGCCGGTGCCGGAGACGATCCCTTCTGCGCGGGCAGGGCGTCGAGCGAGGGGAAGTCCAGGTGGGAACGCTCCCGCAATCCCGCGGCGGTGCGCAGGATCCCCCGGAGTTCGGCCATGGACTGGGGGCGTCTGGCCGGGTCCTTGGCCAGGCATCGCAGCACGATGGCCTCGAACTCCGGGGAAATGTCCGCCAACTCGGAAGGCGCCCGAGGCTGCTGCTCGACGTGGGCGAGGAGGACCTCCAGGTAGGAGTCTGATGCAAACGGGACCTGGCCGGTGAAGGCTTCGTACAAGATCACCCCGAGGGCATAGATGTCTGCCCGGTGGTCCACTTTCCTGCCACGACATTGCTCCGGAGCCATGTACGTGGGTGTTCCAATGGGCACGCCAGACCTGGTGGTGCCAGCCTTGATGCCGGCCTCGGTGAACTTTGCCACGCCGAAATCCACCAGCTTGGTCACGACCCGGTCGGAAGTCTTGTGGATGCAGATGTTGTCCGGCTTGAGGTCCCGATGCACGATGCCGTTGTCATGGGCAGCCTGCAGCGCGGACAGGACCCCGTCGAGCAGGGTGACGAGTTCCCGGGGGCTGGGCCTCCAGCCATTTTTGAGGAGCCGGCGCAGGCTGCCTGCGTTGAGAAACTCCATCACGAAATAGGGGATCTGTCCGTGGGTGTGGCCAAAAGCGAAGATATCCACGATGTTGGGATGGCCGATCCGGTTGACGGCCTTGGCCTCGGCCACGAACCGCTCCATGGCATCTCGGTCTTCCGCCAGGGCAGGCTTGAGGAGCTTGATGGCCGCCTTCTTTTCGATCACGGGGTGCAAAGCGGCCAGGACCCAGCCCATGCCCCCAGAGCCAAGGATTTCTTGCACGCGGTACTCGCCCACGCGCTCTCCGGCCGCCACCGGACATCCCGTATCGTTCATGGGTGCTGCTCCTGCCGCGGGCCGTAGTCGATGTGCAGATCCCCGATCCAGCCCTGGGCATCTGTCGTATGAGCTCCGTAATACAGGCCGCCTTTCGACGTGATGCCGAAATAGGGCATGGCTGCGTGGCAACCGGGATCATCGATTCGGACATGGGAAAGCTGCTCGTCACTGCCGGGATCCACGAGTTCCATGTCCAGGACATCGTGTCGCGGATCATAAAACAGGTTGGCCTGGATCCACTGGGTGCAGCGCGTCAATCTCCAGGGTTCTTTCCAGCCGATGGTGTAGACATAGGGAAAGTAATTGCAGGCGGCCCCCGCGGGGTGGATGAGCGTGCTGGTTGGGTCACCGACCTTGTCCGAATATTGGAGGCCCCATCGCAGGCCGATCCCTGAGCGGGAAAGGGTGGGATCCATGAGGCCCGGCAGGAAGGCGCCGGCCCAGAGAATCGAGCTGAGCTTGAACTGGTAGCGCATGCGCAGGGGCTGCTCGACCCAGGGCTCACTGATCTTGAAGGCACAGGAGGCCGGCTGAGCAGCGGTCCAGTGGAACCACATGGCCTGCTCATCTGGGTCCCAATGGCACAGGTCGGGCTGG
The DNA here is from genome assembly GCA_964539505.1 of uncultured Myxococcales bacterium. GTDB lineage: Bacteria > Myxococcota_A > Polyangia > HGW-17 > SLPX01 > CAZIJS01. The sequence goes on along the minus strand of CAZIJS010000136.1, from coordinate 7,527 downwards.
TCGGTGGTCCAACCGGGGTCTTCGGTGAAACTGGTCTGCTGGACGGTCCGCCAATAGGGCTGTTTGGCGGAGTGTTGGCGGATGACCACATGCCGGATCCAGGCATACTGCCACCAGGGCCGGTGTTGGATGTCCCGACTCATGGCGTTCTGGCCGATGCTGGTCACGAAGCTGACGTAGAATCGGCGTCCGGGAAACTGGTTGTCGGTCCGGTACAGTTCCACCCAGGATCCATCCACTTTTTCGTAGAGCACCACCTGATCGTTGTCCACGTCCATGCGCACATGCCAAAAAACAGTTTCTGAATCCACCGAGACCACGTTCGGCGGGCCCACCAACCCCGGCTCGAATTGCCGGATCTTTGCCAGATCCTCTTCGGTCAATGGATTCGTGTCACAGGCAATGTCGTTGTCGCGCCGGTATCGCCAGGCCAGCATGCGATAGCCGCTGCGATAGACCCAGAGCATGAGCGCAGGAGCCCGCCCCATGGCATTGGTGGCCCGATGGGTGTCGTCGGTGTCGTCGTTGCAGTTGCCCCCGTACCCGCGATCGCCCCAGGGATGGACGAACAGGTCGGGCCCTGCCACGTGGGGGGTCAACGCGATCACCACGGGCTCTGCACACCTGGCGACCTCGTCGAAGGGATCGGCGGGCTCCACATCGGGGTCGCTGCTCTGGGCGCAAATCGTGGCAACGTCGGCTTCTATCGAAATGCGCCCCATCCCAAGGTCCAACGGGTAGGGATATGACAGCCCCACCTCCTCGCCGCAGCCATACTCCCAACTGGCCACCGCCAACTCCAACCCATGCTCCGAAGGCCGAACCGCGGCGATTCTGGGGGTGTCCGTGGTGCTGGGCCGGATGACCTTCCAGGCGCTGCTGTCCAATCCTTCCTGGAAATCATCGTCCAGGAGCACGTTGCCGCAGAGCTCCATGTTGTGGCAGGCCCTGGTCTCGCAACAATCCGGATCCTCGCAGTCAGTGAGCCCGTCGAGGTCCTGGTCCAGGGCATCCGAGCAACGCTCCTCGCCCTGCTCCAGGCAGGGAGCGGTGGTGCTGCAGTCAGGGTCGTCGCAATCTATCAAGGAATCCGAATCGTTGTCACGCCCGTCGGAACAAAGCCCGTCGTCGGCCTCCCGGCAAAAACCACCGCAGCTCGGATCGAAGCAGTCCACCAGGCCATCTTCGTCGTTGTCTTCGCCGTCCGAGCAGAGCTTCGCGGTGTTTTCCACCAGACAGCGTCCCGGCACTTTGCATTCGTCATACTGGTCCACCGCGGTGCAGGAAGCGCCGGGAAATCCTGCAACCAGCGCGACCAGACCGAGCACTGTCCCCGGCCCGCCTCGACGGATGCACCGAGTCCATGACAGGGTCATGATGAGCCGCCTCCCTGTGGCACACATCGCAAGCCCCCTTTGCCGCGTCCAGGCACGTCCCCCCTGAAACGCGGTCCCACCAGGGGCTCTACGCGCACAGTCGCCCCACCATCCGCCGGTTCCACCGCAACCCATCCCCAGGCGACCGGGACATGAAATACCAAATTTTTGGTCTTCGATCCAGCCTCCAGCGCAATGGCACCACTGTCCTCGTCTGTGAAGCAGATGGGACGCCACAGGTTCGTCTGCCCAGTGGTCATGGCATCGTTTTCCTGGCCGCCCACCAAAACTTTTCTGCAGGATTCCTTTACACTCCACTAAATTAGTGGTATTTCTGTTGTACGAACCGACCTGGCGACAGCGCGACACCAAGACGACTGACAGGAAACGCAAGCCTGCTTACAGTCGGAAAACCCGCAACCAACGTCGGGCGGGCGAACATACGCGAACGGCACAAGGCGTGATAGTGGCCCTGAGAAAAGGAGTAACGAACCATGCAAGAAAAAAAATTCTTGGTCCCCAACATCACCTGCCACCACTGCGTGATGGCCATCAAGAACGAACTCACGGATCTGCCAGGCGTGGTCACGGTCGAGGCAGACGCAGAAACCAAACAGGTCCTGGTGGCGTGGAACGATCCAGCCACCTGGGACAAAATCAGCGCCGCCCTGGAAGAAATCGGCTACCCGGCGAGCCTGTGACGTCACACAGCGCTGGAGAACCGGTGACAAGGGCCGGCGCACGAAGGATTGAACCATGGCAACCGTAACGGAACGCTACGGCGTGGTGGGCATGACCTGCGCCAACTGCGCATCCAACATCGAGCGGGTGGTCAAACGCAAAGTGGACGGCGTGCAGGACGCCTCGGTGAACCTCTCGGCAGAAACAGCGACCTTCGTCTATGACCCGGAACTGGTCCGAGCCGAAGACATCATGGCAGCAGTGGAACGGGCCGGCTACCAGCTCGTCCCGCAGGTCCAGCGCGGCGCTGCCGGTGAGGCGGCAGCCCGGACCACGGAAACGGAAGACCTAGCCGCGGCCCATGAACGAGCCGAGCGCCGTGCCCTGATCGTTGGCATCATCTTCACCGCGCCGCTCTTCGTGCTGGCCTTGGCCAGGATGGCCGGGCTCATCGAGATTCCTTACTTCGGCCTGGTGGCCCTGGCCCTGGCGACGCCGGTGCAGTTCTACACGGGTCGAGGGTACTACGTCGGCGCGTACAAGAGCCTGCGCAGCGGCTCTGCCAACATGGACGTGCTCGTGGCCATGGGCTCTTCGGTGGCCTATTTCTATTCTGTATATCTCCTCGTCCGGCTGGGCCTCAACCTGGACCACGTCTTCTTCGATGCTGCGGCCATGATCGTCACCCTGGTCAAGGTGGGCAAATGGCTCGAATCCCGGGCCAAGGGCCGCACCACCAAGGCGTTGCGCAAGCTCATGGACATGGCCCCACCCAAGGCCAACATCCTGCGACCCGATGGGACGGTGGAAGAAGTGCCAGCCGACTCGGTGCAGGTGGGAAACCTCCTCCTGGTGCGCCCCGGCGAGACCATCCCCGTGGACGGCCAGGTGACCGAAGGACGCTCCACCGTGGACGAGAGCCTCATGACCGGCGAGCCGATCCCAGTGACCAGGACCGTGGGAGACCGCGTCCTTGGTGGGACGGTGAACCAGCGCGGGTTGCTGCGCATCGAAGCCACGGGAGTGGGCAGTGACACGGTCTTTGCCCAGGTCCTCAGGCTGGTGGAAGACGCGGCTGGGAGCAAGGCACCCATCCAGCGCCTGGCAGATGCGGTGTCCTCGGTGTTCGTCCCGGTCATCGTGGGCATTGCGCTGCTGGCTTTCGGGCTGTGGTGGTATGCCAGCGGGAGTTTCGAAATCGGTCTCGTCCGCCTCGCAGCAGTGCTCGTGGTGGCCTGCCCCTGCGCCCTCGGCCTGGCCACGCCCACCGCAGTCACCGTGGCCATGGGCAAGGGAGCCTCTTCGGGGATCTTGTTCCGCAACGCCGAGGCGGTGGAGATTGCGGCCAAGGTAGACCGCATCCTCATGGACAAGACCGGCACCCTGACCCTTGGAAAACCCAAGGTCACAAAACTGCTCTCCCTGGGCGCCATGGCCGAAGAAGACATCCTGGCCCTGGTTGCCTCCGCGGAACAGGGATCCGGCCATCCCCTGGCCCAGGCCCTGGTGGAAGAGGCCGGCCGGCGACAGATTTCGCTCCTGAGTCCTGAATCCCTCCAGGAAACGCCTGGTTCGGGCCTGGAAGCCCGCCTCCAAGGAAAGCGCATCCTGGTGGGCAAACTGGACTGGGTGGCCAAAAACCTCGACGCTCTCGCCCCTCCCAGTGCGATGCGAAAACGCATCGCAGCCCTCGAGGAGCAAGGCAACACCCTGGTGGCCCTGGCAGCCAAAGGACGGATCGAAGGCGTCGTGGCCCTGTCCGACCCGATCAAGCCCGGCGCGAAGAAAGCCGTCGCCACGTTGAAAGAGATGGGCATCTCGGTGGTCATGGTTACAGGAGACAACGAAACAGCCGCGAGGTCTGTGGCCGCCAGGCTCGGCATCGACCAGGTCGTGGCCGGTGTCTTGCCCGGCGAGAAGGAAGCCGTGGTGCGCCGCCACCAGGCCAGGGGACACACAGTGGCCATGGTGGGCGACGGGGTCAACGACGCCCCGGCCCTGGCCCGGGCCGACCTGGGCATCGCGCTGGGGACCGGCGCGGACGTGGCCAAGGACGCATCCGACCTGACCCTGGTGGGTGGGGCCGTCGAGGCCGTGCCCAAGGCACTCTTCCTGTCCAGGGCCACGGTGAGGACCATCCACCAAAACCTGTTTTGGGCTTTTTTCTACAACATCACCCTGGTGCCTGCCGCGGCCGGGGCCCTGGCCTGGATCTGGTTCCTGCCCTCCTGGATCCGTCTCATGCATCCAGCCCTGGCAGCAGGGGCCATGGCCATGTCCTCGGTGAGCGTGGTGGCCAACTCCCTGCGCCTGACCAGGCTGTCTTTGCGAAACATCCCCTCCCGGCGCCGCTGACAGCGCCTCGTGGAATCGGCATCGAAAGAAACAGCGGTGCCAAGAGAGACGAGAGCAGATCCAGAGGGAAAAAACAGGAGCAGGGACACACACAGATGCACAAACAGGGGGTATGCGGAAAAAACCAGGCCGGATTCGGCCGGATCAGGCCGTCAGGTTGGTCGCAGCCTGGATCGTGTTTGCCATCAGCATGGTGATGGTCATGGGGCCCACCCCGCCTGGAACCGGGGTGATCACAGAGGCCTTCTGCGAGACGGCCTGAAAGTCAACGTCCCCTTCGAGCTGCGCCTTGCCCGACTTGGTGGTCCCCACCCTGTTGACGCCCACATCCACCACCACCACACCGTCTCGCACCATGTCGGCGGTGATCAGGCCGGGCCGGCCCACCGCCGCCACGAGCACATCCGCCTGTCTGGTCTGCCGCCCCAAGTTCTTGGTGCGGGAATGGCAGACCGTGACCGTGGCGTCAATCCCTTTGCGGAGCAGCAGCGCGGCCAGGGGCCTGCCCACGATGGTGCTGCGGCCCACGATGACCACCTGGGCACCCTGGAGGGGAACCTCGGCTCTGCGCAGCATCTCCAGGATGCCGGCGGGCGTGCAGGGCACGAAGCCGGGCCGACCGGCGAGCAGGTTGCCCAGGTTGACGGGATGGAATCCGTCCACGTCTTTTCCCGGGTCGATGCGTTCGAGGATTCGATCGGCGTTCAGGTGGTCCGGCAAGGGAAGCTGCACCAGGATGCCGTGGACCGTCTCGTCGTCGTTGAGCGCATCGATGAGGTCATCGAGAGCATCCTGGTGCGTATCGCTCTCCATGCGAAAATCCAGGGCCTTCATGCCCAGCTCACGGCAGGTGCGCTGCTTTGCCGACACGTAGGACAACGAAGCGGGATCCTGCCCCACGAGCACCGTGGCCAGGCAGGGCTGGACGCCCCTGGCCGCCAACTCCGCGACTCTCTGCGCCAGGTCGGCGCGAATCGTCGCCGCCAACTCTCGTCCGTCCAGAACCCTCGCGGCCATGGGCAACCTCCCCTCCTCGTTCGTCAAAACAGGCCAGTGACCTTCCTGGTTTCCAAATCCACGTCGATGCGGCGGAAGGCGGGATCCGAGGCCGTTCCGGGCATGAGCTTGATCTCGCCGGTGACCGGCACCACGAGCCCTGCACCGTGATACACGAGCAGGTCTCGCACCGGCAAGGTCCAGCCCTTGGGCACCCCTTTGCGGCCTGGGTCGTGGCTCAGGCTGAGCTGCGTCTTGGCCATGCAGAGATCCAAACCTCGCTCGGCCTGCGAAGATGCGCCCGTCTCCTGCACTGATCCACCCGTGTTCTGCACTGATCGACCCATCTCCTGTGCAGGCGCTTGCGTCTTCCTGCCCGATGCCTGTGTGTTCCTGCCCGATGCCTGTGTCTTCAGCAAAGACTCCAGGCGATCCAGTTTCTTCCTGGCAACCGCATCGTATTCCACGCCCTCTGCTCCGTACACCTGGGTCGCCACTGTCTCGATGCGCTCTCTGATGGAAGACTCGGGCCCGTGCAGGAAACGAAACTCAGACGATTCCTCGCAGGCATCCGCCACAGCGTCGGCCAACTCCAAGCCACCTTCACCGCCCTTGGCCCAATGATCGGAAACCGCCACGCGCACCCCCTGGGCCTCGGCAATGCGCCGCACCAGGGCGAGTTCCTCCTCAGAATCCGCCGAGAAGCGATTGATGCAGACCACGGGCGTGGTCCCGGACCGGCGGATGATATCGAGGTGGGCGAGCATGTTCTCGGCACCCTTCTCCACCCACTCGGGATGGGGCCTGTCGTACTCGGGATCCAACGGCCTTCCCGGCCGGACATCGGGACCACCGCCGTGGCACTTGAGCGCCCGGACCGTCACCACGAGCACCGCGGCATCGGGCCTGAGGCCGCTGTGGCGACACTTGATGTTCCAGAACTTCTCGAAGCCGATGTCCGCGCCGAACCCGCTCTCGGTCACGTGGTAGTCAGAAAGTTTGAGCCCGAGCAAATCGGCCAGGATCGAAGACTGGCCGATGGCTATGTTGGCAAAGGGCCCGGCATGCACGAAGAGAGGCTGGCCCTCGATGGTCTGGAGCAGATTGGGATTGAAGGCCTCGAGCATCCAGGCGGTCATGGCTCCGTCTACTTCCAGGTCCGCCGTGGTGATGGGCTTTCCCCTCTTGTCGTAGGCCACCACGATGCGACCCATGCGCTCGCGGAAGTCCGCCAGGCTCGTGGCCAGGGACAAGATGGCCATGACCTCGGAAGACACCGAGATGTCGAACCGCGATTGCATGGTCAAGCCGTCGCGCCGCCCGCCCAGGCCGATCACGATGTTACGCAGCGCCTGAGCGCAAAAGTCCATGACCCAGCCAATCTCGACCCTGGTGGGATCGATGTTGAGCCGCTCCAGGTCCCGCCTGGCCAGGAACGCATCACTGGCATAAAACTCGTGCTGCATCCTCGCCGTGAGCGCCACCATGGCCAGGTTGTGGGCATTGGTCACCGCGTCGATGTCCCCGGTGAGTCCGAGGGTCAACTTGGACAGGGGGATGCACTGAGACAGGCCGCCACCCGCGGCGCTCCCCTTCACGTTCATGCTGGGACCGCCGGAGGGCTGGCGCACGGCGCCAGACACCCTGTGGCCGCGCAGGGCCAGGGCCTGGATGAGGCCGATGGTGGTGGTGCTCTTGCCCTCGCCCAGCGGCGTGGGGGTGATCGCGGTCACGTCGACATACCGGCCCCGCGGCGCTGCCGCGAGCCGTTCGGTCACCGCGGTGTAGTCCACTTTCCCGACGTAGCGGCCATAGGGAATGAGTTCGTCGCGTTCCAGGCCAAGGTCCGCCCCGAGTTGCTCGATGGTTTTCATGGAGCGCTCGGCAGCCTGGGCGATCTGCCAGTCGGCATATTCTTTCGGATCCAGTTTCATGGTGTTCGTTCCTGTTGCTTCCTGCCTCGGTGGTCAGGCCGCATTATCCCGATCGGGCGGCCTTTTTGAAGAACCGTTTTTGGAAGAAATCCCGGTTCAGCGACACCACAACCGCCCGCCTTCCTCGCCATGCGACAGCGCACCAGGCGACCTCCCCACTCTGCGACAGCACACCAGGCGACATC
>CAZIJS010000135.1:0-11967 GCA_964539505.1 uncultured Myxococcales bacterium | reverse complement strand
AGTCTTCACTGCCCACGCAACACCAATCTCCCTGGCAATCTTCCGGGCAATCCTGCGAAAAATGTGCTGAAGGGTCCAGGTCCTGGGTGTTGCCGATGCTCTGCTTTTGCAGTTGGGGGCAGACAGGTCCGTAGGCGCGAGCCTCACGCTCCCCGGTCCAGGAATCCGGGGGCAGAGGCGGTTTCCAACGCAGGTCCCCCACCGGGGGTGCGGCATAGGGGATGCCCAGGAACCAGGCCACTGAGCCCTGGATTTGTCCATGGACGAGGCCCTGCCGGGTGCGCACCAGGGGCACCGACAGATCTGTGGTCACACCGCTGTCTGCTGCATCCTGCCCGCCGTCCCAGTGCTTCGCGTCGATGCCGCCATCCGGTGCGGACGGCGAACTGTCGTCGCTGCAGGCGCCCACCCAGGCAAGAGCCACCGACAAACTTATGGCCCACAGACCACCCGGTACCCCCAATTTCTGCTCTGCCGCCCCCCGCAAACGCAATCTGCACATCATTCCACCCTCCTGTATGGTAGCGTGCTGCGACGCCATCGTGGACATACCATCACATCGTAGCGCCAAATCCCGTTTGGGCAAAGCATGTCGGCCCACCAACGATGCCTTGACGCAAAGCAGGGACGGAAGCACACTGACCAGGGACGATGAAAAAATCACAAGAGGGACCTTGAAAGATGAACAGACGTCTCGAAAGCTCGCTGATCGCGGCCATCCTGACTCTCAACCTCATCCATTCACCTGCGGCCCAGGCAGGCGGAAGGTGGGGCAACTGTTCTGCTCAAACCAGAAAAATGGTCGAACACGCAGACCGGATCGCTCTTGCCGACTCGGCGGCTGGGATCATGACCATGCGCGTGGTCAAGGCCCACAGGACCTCGGTGATGAAGATGAAATTCTGGTCTTCGGGTCGAGACAAGATGCTGGTGCGCATCCTCGCGCCCGCCAGGGTCAAGGGCATGGCCACGCTCAAAGTGGGCCGCAAGGTCTGGTACTACATGCCGCGCACCGACCGTATCGTGCGCGTGGGCACGTCCATGCTCTCCGAGTCCTGGATGGGCAGCCACTTTACCAACGACGACCTGGTCAAGGAAACCGAGATGGACCGGCAGTATACCTGCGTAAGCCGAGCCGACCGCGGCGATCGGATTCTGGTGAAAGTCAGGCCACTGCCCAACGCCGCGGTGATCTGGTCCTCGGTGGAGCTGACCATCACGAAAAAAGGATGGCTCCCGGTCAAAATTGCTTACTATGGCAGGGGACACCAGCTCAAACGCACCATGACCTTCTCCGATGTGCGGCTCATGGACGGCAGACGCATTCCCACCCGCTTCAGGCTCCAGCCGGCGGGCAAGTCCGAGTATACCGAAATCATCTACCACAAGATCCGTTTCCACGTGGCGATCCCGAATCGCTACTTCTCCCTGCGGGGCCTGACCAGGTGACGCAGACACCAAGGTCGACAAGGCTCGGTCCGAAAAAGAATCCCTCCCGACGGCGACAGGACCGGGATGGCACCGCGAGGACGGCATGACCGCTGAAAGCATCACGATGACTGCAGTGATGGCCTGGCGAAACCTCTGGAGGAACCGCCGCCGCACCCTGATCACGGTCACGGCCATGGTGCTGGGCCTGGCCCTCTGCATCCCCATGTACGGCATGGGAGCCTGGATGACCCAGGAGATGACCCGGGGCATCACCAGACTGCACCTGGGCAACATCCAGGTCCACGACCCGAGGTACCCGGCGGAGCGAAACATGCTCGACGCCTTCCCGGCAGCGCTGGCAGAAAAGGTGGGAGCCGTCCCGGGAGTCCAGGCCGTCTCGCCAAGGGTTTACTCGGGCGGCATGGTGAGTGCGGATCACCGCATCGCAGTCCAGATTGCAGGCATCGCCGGTGCACTCCCCCAAGACCGCAGGCTCGTCTCCGGCAGCGGACTGTCCGGCAAGGCCCATTCCTGCTCGGCCCTGATTCCACGCTCCCTCGCAGACAAATGGCACATGGCACCGGGAACCGCGCTCCGGCTGGACCCCCTCCCCGAAAATTCGACCTGCGAACGGCTCGATGTCACAGGAATCCTGTCTGACGGCAAGGACGCAGACCTCTTCATCTACGTATCGCCGGCAACCTTGGCTGACATTGCGACCAAGACGCCGGCGGACGCAGAGGGCTCGGACGACGAGGACATCGACGATCTACCAAGGCTGCCCGACACCACGAGGGAACCGGGAAAGCAGGGTCCGGCAGAGAAGGAGGCGGCGACGAGAAAACCAGGGACCAAGGGTGGCGCGGCAAAACATGCCGACGGGAAAGATGAACCGGGTGGGAACGAACCGGCCTCAAGAAAACGGGTTGCCCAGACCATTTCCGGACCACTCGCCTGGCACGTGATCCGCAGCGCCTCTGTGCCCGTGGGCATCATGGCTGTCATGCCCTCTCGAGAACGACAGGTCACCGCCGTGGCACGAAGCATCGTGGAAGGTCGGTACCTGCCAGACGAAATTGGTCCCGGCCCTCTGCCCGTACTGATCGGCAAGCCCCTGGCCGAAAAGCTCCTGGTCAAACCGGGCGATCGCCTGGGTATGGATGTCATGACCCCCGACGGATTTCCCGTCGATGCCCTCTTCGTGGTGGTGGGGATTTTCGAAACAGGGGTCATGGAAATGGACCGGTCCCTGGTGCAGGCTCCCTTGGCGTTGGCATGGCGCAAGGACCTCATGAATCTTCGCGATCCCACAACCGACGCCGAACTCGTCAATGAACTGGCCATTCGCACCAAGGAGGGCCTGTCCGAAAGCCTGGTAGCAGCCAGGATCCGAAAGGTGCTGCCCGGCCTTCTGGTGCGCACATGGCGACAGGTCGATCCCAACACCGCCCAGATTCTCAAATACCAGGATTCGGCCACTGCGGTCTTTCTGGCCATCATCTTCGTGATCGCAGCCCTGGGCACCACCAACACCATGCTCATGTCGGTTCACGAACGCACCAAGGAGTTTGGTGTCCTCAAATCCGTGGGCATGAGCCCGGGCCGGGTGGCGGCCCTCATCCTGGCCGAGGCCCTGGTAATGACCGCCCTGGCCACGATCCTGGGCGGTCTTCTGGGCACGGGCATTGCGTGGTGGCTGGCTCATCACGGACTGGATCTTCGCAGCATCAACCCCGAGGGCCTTCGATACCAGGGGCTGGTGATCAGTCCCATATGGAAAGCCGTGGTGACCCGGCAGGTGGTTGCCGTCCCGGCAATACTCCTGGCTTCCGTCAGTCTCATGGTGTCGGTCTGGCCGGCGCTGCGCGCTGCCAGGATCCAGCCGGTCGAGGCTCTGCGCAACGAACTGTGACCCGGATGAGGAGAAGTACCATGCTGCTCGTCAAGATGGCTGCAAGAAACCTCTGGCGTCGCAAGTTTCGCACGATCCTCACGGTCCTGGCCCTGGGGCTCAGCTACGCCCTCACCATCTTTTTTATCGGCCTGGCAGACGGAAGCCACGAACAAATGGCCGAATCCGCGATCAAATTCGATGCGGGCCACGTGGTGATCCAGGCGCCAGGCTACCAGGAAAAGCGTCAAATCGAGATGCGCATCCAAGACCCCAAGGCACTGGCAACAGTGTTACATCACATTGCGCCGAAGGTCCTGGTGGTCCAACGCATCTTCACCTCGGCCGCTCTCCAGTCCGAAGACGCTTCCCTGCGCATCGACTCGCTGGTTGCGGTGGACCCCGACAGTGAAAAGCGCGTCTCCGAGATCCCCCACAAACTCCTGTCCGGACGTTTTCTTGCACCTGGAAAACCCGGCATCATCATTGGGGCCGTGGCGGCAAAGCGTCTCAAGGTCCAGGCAGGCGACCCGGTGGTGCTCACGGTATCGGGCCTGGCAGGCCGGGCCCAGGAACGCATCCCCGTGATCGGCGTGTTTCGGACTGGTGGCGGTCAGCTCGACGCGGGCTACGCCATGATCCCCCTGTCCCTTGGCCAGCGTCTCCTGGGCATGGGACAGTCCGTCAACCAGGTGGCCCTGTTCGCCGACCTCCAGCGGGCCCCCTCTCTGGCCGGAAAGCTTCGCAAAGTTTTGGACCGCAGGAAGTTCCAGGTCCTCACATGGGATCAGGCCCTTCCCAACATGGCCCAATTCATCTGGCTGGACAGCGCATCCATGTGGGTGATGCTCCTGGTCATCTTTTTGATCGTGGCGGTGGGCGTGGTCAACGCAGTGCTCATGTCCGTCATGGAGCGCACCAGGGAGATCGGCGTGCTCAAGGCACTGGGCATGGGACCAGGGCGCGTGGTGGGAGAAGTGATTGCCGAAACCTTCCTTCTGGGGCTGCTGGCGGTGGCTTTCGGCCTGGCGTTGGGTCTGCTCATCAATCACCACTTTACGGTGCATGGCCTCGACATCCAGACAATCGCCGGGACCGAGAGCTTCGAAGTGGAAGGCATTGCCATGACAGGAAAGATATACTCGAAACTCTCCCTGGCACCGGTTATCCAGACATCGGTGGGTCTGTTGTTGCTCACCGTGACGGCTGGTCTCTATCCCGCGTTGCGTGCAGCCAGGCTCGTGCCGGTGGAGGCCATCCACCGAGGGTAGGACAAGCACTGGACAAACGGAAAAACGATTCGAACCAATCCACCGAGGACTGCGCAATGGCACGTGAGGAATCATCCATGACCGGCCCCATCGTCGATCTCCGAGACGTCACAAAAACCTATCGCCAGGGCAAGGTGGAAGTCCATGCCCTGCGGGGCATCGACCTGGCCATACAACCCGGAGAGTTTACCGCAATCTGGGGCCCTTCCGGGTCGGGCAAGACCACCCTGTTCAATATCATCGGCGGTCTGGATCGCGCCACGGCGGGCAAGGTTTTAGTGGCAGGCCGGGACCTTTCTGAGTTGAAGAACTCGGAAATGTCCAAGATGCGACTGCACAAGGTCGGATTCGTGTTCCAGGCCTACAACCTGGTCCCGGTGCTCACTGCCTACGAAAACACCGAGCTGGTCCTGGCCCTCCAGGGGGTGTCTGCATCCCGACGCAGGAAACGAGTCTTGAGCATCTTGAAAGAAGTGGGTCTGGAAGGATTGGAAAACAGGCGTCCCTATGAAATGAGCGGCGGCCAGCAACAGCGCGTCGCGGTGGCCAGGGCGGTGGTCTCCGAACCCGACATCGTGCTGGCCGATGAACCCACGGCAAACTTAGACTCGGCTGCCGGCGCCGCACTCCTGGACATGATGCAGGAACTCAACCAATCGAGACAGACCACCTTCCTGCTCGCCACCCACGATCCCAGAGTCATGGATCGATCCAGGCGTCTGGTGCAAATCGTGGACGGCAAGGTGGCCGATGACAAGGAAAACCACTGACATGCGCCCTGGCACATCCATTCGGATCCTGCCTTGGCTGGCACTGGCGACCTGCCTGGTCTTCGCAACGCAGGCCCAGGCCGTCTCCATCAAAGAAACAGATGATTGGTCCATAGACCTGGGAGGCTCGCTCAAACTTTACGGCCTGGCCATGCACATGAATTGGCCTTGGCCCGCCTTGGCTGCCGGAGGATGGGACGGCCGCAGCGTGATTTCGGGATTGGGAGAAGCCAGGCTGACGTTTTCCGGCAGCTACAAAGACCGAGTACGCTGGGACACACAGCTCCACACGGCGGTCATGACATCCAGCCAGCCCAACGCCATGACTGCTCTTTCCGGCGGCCTGTCCGCCCTGGCCGACACCCCAAGGGCCCTGCCGCTGCAGTACCTCGACACAGACGATCCCAACAGCATTTGGAAAGCCCAGGTAGACAGGCTCCTAGTCAAACTCCGTCTCTGGAAACTCGACATCCGACTCGGCCGCCAGCCCATTGGGCTTGGGGTCGGACTCATCTGGCAGCCGGCAGACCTCATCGGCACCTTTTCTTTTCTCGAGATCGACCGGGAGTACAAGCCCGGGGTGGACGCCCTCCGCGTTGACTGGGCCCTGGGGCGTTTCACAGAGCTGACCCTGGTGGGCGTGGCTGCCGGCGCTCCCTGCAGGCATGTCTCGCGCCCCACCGCGTCGAATCCCCTGGCTCCATCGCACTGGACCACTCCGGCAGGGGATCGCTGCTCTCCGGCCCGGGCTCGTCTGGATGCAGACCACTCCACCGCGCTGGTGCGGCTGCGCACTTCATTGGGCAAGTTCGACCTGGGACTGCTGGCCGGGTACGTCCGCGGCGACATTCTCGCCGGAGCCTTTCTGAGCGCCACGTTCGGGCGCTGGAAGATCCGCGCCGAGGCCACCTTCACCCACGATCTCACCAAGGGCATCGACTCGCCCTACTGGACGCCGGTCAACGACTTCCTGCGGGCCGTGCTGGGGTTCGACTACTCCTTTGATACCTCGCGTCCACTGAACCTGGTGGCGGAACTTTACTACAATGGTTTTGGAACCATCGATTCCAAAGGCTACCTTCGCCGCGCCTCGCTGGCCAGGATGGCCGAATACGGCGAGGTGCAAAACGTGGGCCTGCTTTACGCCGGCCTTGCGCTGCGCTGGCAGGCTGCCGACAGGCTGGAGACCAGTCTTATGCTGGTGTCGAACCTGACCGATCCCAGCGCACACCTCTCGGCCAGCCTGGCCTTCTCCCTGACCGACGAGTCCGTCCTGCTCCTGGGCGGATTTCTGCCCATCGGGACCAGGCCAATCCTGGAAGGCCCTGTCCTCGCCCCCGAGCTCACCGCCCGTTCCGAGTTCGGCCTCTATCCCCTCATGGTCTTTTCAGAGTACAAGCGCTATTTTTGATCACTCTGTGAAAGACAGATTCGACCGCCGATCAGCCATCTCCTCCCGGATTGCGCACCAGGAGCGGTCCCGCAGAAATCGCGCCGCTGCCCGGCGCAGGGCTCAAGACACAGTCGGGCAGGGCTCCGGCAGGACTGTTGACCCGGATCCTGCCCGCCCCGCCGCCGCCGCCACCGGCATTTGCCCCTGCAAAATTCTGCCGTTCCCCATCATGATAGGCACAGTCAGTCGAACCATCACTCCCATTCAAAGAATCTCCGGCACCGCCCGCCCCCCCTGGGTAGGCGGCTCCTCCTGGAGCCTCGCCCCCCTGGGCCCGCTGCGCCGTCTCATCGCCTCGCCAGCCAGCCTGGCCGGCATCGTCATAACTTCACGTACAGTCCCCGCCGCCGCCACCACCGCCGTTGGCCGCCAGGAATGCGTCGGCATCCGCCACCACCTCTCCTGCCTCCAGCAAGATGGCACCGCCTGCCCCGCCGCCTGACCCGCCGCCACTGGTGGTCTCACCGCCGCCGGCTCCTGGAACCAGGATGCCGCCGCCAGAGCCCAGGACCAACCGGCCGCGCAGGGAAATCTGGACCGCCCCGCCGCCCCCACCCCCTGGGCCGGGACCAGGTTCCGAGTTGGCGCCGTAGTCATATCCGGTCACCATCGCCCCGCCCGCGCCCCCACTGCCGCCAACGAGAGGTTGGAGTTCGTCGTTGCCACAGACCGATCCCCCGGTTCCGGCAGACAGGACATGGGCGCCATTTTCACAGTTGACCGCTCCGCCCCCGCCCCCGGCGCC
Source organism: uncultured Myxococcales bacterium (assembly GCA_964539505.1). Classification (GTDB taxonomy): domain Bacteria; phylum Myxococcota_A; class Polyangia; order HGW-17; family SLPX01; genus CAZIJS01. Next base: position 4,406 of record CAZIJS010000135.1, on the reverse strand, counting down.
CCCATGCCCGCCACCCCCCGAGCCGGAGCTGCACAAGTCGTTGCAGGCCGTCGTGCCGCTGCCAGGGCTGCCATGACAGGGACCCAGGCCGGGCTGACCCTGGGCGCCTCCGTCGAATCCACCCGGACCGCCATGGACACCGTGGGCCCCGGCATCGATGCGCCCCATCAAGTGCACATCATGGGCAACCAAGGCCACAAAAGCCGCCTGGCCTCGAACCGACACCGTCCTGCCTGCAGGAATGGTCCAGGAAGACAACACGAAAACACCCAGGTCGGCCCCCATGGAACTGACCCGATAGAACCCGATACCGTGATTCAGGTTGTTGACATGGTTGGCTTGGCGGATGACCGCGCCGCCCTGGGTCTGGATTTCGCCGGTGTCGGTGTTGACGACGAGGTCGTCGTCCCGGGACAGGTCGCCCAACCCGTTCTCGTCGAACCCCAGGGTTGCTGTGTCCACGTTGCTGGGGTCCCTGCATTCCCGGCGCCCTGCGACACAACCCAGAAAACACCGCCGTGGAGCCGACCAGGCCCCGTTGGCACAAACCCTGGCGCTGGTGTCTGTGAGACATTCGAATGTGCCCTCGGCACAGACGGGCGCTCTGTCGGGAGCTGGACCGTCCGTCGGGGGGCCGTCTGGCAAGGCGCCGTCAGTCACAACTCCATCCCTGGAAGCGACCGCATCAGATCCCGCATCCCACCAAGAAACGGCATCGCGGCCTGCATCCAACCCCGACCCCACCTTGGCCACTGGATTGAACCGGCAACCAGGCCATGGCAAAAGCCCTGCCACGAGTATCGTCATTCCCCAAAGACGCCACATACATTCATATTACTAATTTTTTTCTTTCCAGAAACCCACAAAATCAATGCTACATAGTCTTTTTGAAACCTCGTCCTTGCAATACCATCCCAAACATCGACAATGAGACAGCCGACGTAAAAACGCTTTTTCGTCCAGAACGCAGAGAACCCATGAGTCGGGAAACCGACGGTGCAATGGGGTGGCAAGAGCAGAACACATCCATGTTTCGCAGCAACCAACGTGATCGACAGACCACATTCTCGTCGATCTGGCTCATAGGCGCGTTGCTTGTCGCCTCGGGGCTGCTCACGGCATACCGGGCGGCCATCTATCCCCCGGAGCGCCTCGCCGAAGCCATGGCAGCCCAGGAGGCCGCCAGGGAGCGGACCTTTCATCTCGTGGCAGTGACCCTGCAACGCATCCGGACGAAATACGTGGACCCAGGGCGCACCAATCCCAGGCGCATGTTTCTGGCCGCACTCCAAGCCTTGCAAGATGAGCTGGCCGAAGTCATCGCCGAACGCCCCAAAGATCACAACAAGGTGCAGCTCCGTGTAGGTGTGTACAAAAAGACTTTCAACGTAGCGGCCATCGAGAGCTTCTCGGCGCTCTACGCAAGTCTCGTGCAGGCCCTGGCTTTCATCAATCACCACGTGGCCGATGCCGACCGCCTGCGCAACATTCAGTACACGGCCATCAGCGGCCTGCTCTCTGCTCTCGATCCCCATTCGATGCTCCTGGACCCTGACCTCTACGCAAACCTAAAGATGGGGACCAAGGGATCGTTCGGTGGCCTTGGCATCGTGGTTTCCCTGCAAGCCGACAAACTCACGGTGGTGGCGCCCATCGACGACACCCCGGCCTCCAAGGCGGGCATCAAGGCCGGGGACATCATCGTCAAGATCGACAACGAGGCCACAGCCGGCATGACCCTCAATGAAGCCGTGGATCTTCTCAGGGGCCCGCCTGGCTCGGCCGTGGTTCTCTGGATACAACGCCGCGGTTGGCCCGAACCCAGGGCCTTTCGGCTCCTGCGAGCAGTCATCAAACTCAAAACCGTCTCCTGGAGGCTCCTGCCCTCCCGGGTGGGCTACATCCGCATCAAGCAATTCGCCAAGACGACTCCCAAGGACGTGGCAGACGCCATCTTGGCCCTGGAGCGCAAGCACGCAAAGGGCTTGATCCTGGACCTCTACAACAACCCAGGCGGACTGGTGGAAAGTGCCGTACGAGTCGCCGATCTCTTCGTGGACCGAGGAACCATTTTGACCACTGTCTCGGAGGCAGGTCGGGAACGAGATCGGATCCAGGCCCATGAAGAAAACACGAAGTGGCGCGGTGCCCTCCTGGTCCTGGTCAACGAAGGCTCGGCCAGCGCCTCGGAAATTCTCGCCGGCGCATTGAAAGGACTCGACCGAGCGCTCATCGTCGGCCAAAAAACCTTCGGCAAGGGCTCTGTCCAGGTGCTCTTCGACAACGACGACGGCTCTGCCCTGAAACTCACCGTGGCCCAGTTCCTCACCCCACCCCGAGTGGCCATCCAGTCCCAAGGCATCATCCCGGACATGGAGTTGGTGCCCATGATCGTCGACAAAACCCGAGGGGTCCACCTTTCGACACACCACAAAGCGAGAAGGGAGCGGGACCTGGCTCGTCACCTCAGCGCCCACTGGGGAGCCGACTTCCAGCGCCCACCACTGGTGCGCCTGCGGTACCTGAACCAGGCAAGACACGGCACGCGTTTCCATGGCTCCGGGCCCAACGCCGCGCCTGCAGCGGTCCTGGAAATCGCCTCCCGCGTCATTTCTTCACATATCGGCAACAGGCGCAGCCAGGCCCGCGAGCGCATCGCAGGAATCGTGGAGGAACTGCGCGCCACGCAAAACAAGCGACTCATCGAAGCTCTGGCGGACCTGAACGTCGACTGGAAGCTCGGCGCCGCCACCCAGAGCCCCCTGCTCGTGGCGGAAGTGCACAGCGACCCACCAGATGCCGTAGTGACCGCCGGAGGATCGCTCTCCATCAAAGTGGACGTCACCAATCTGGGCAAGGGACCGGCATATCGGGTCTGGGCCACCACGGAAACATCGAGTCGACTCATCGAAGCCCAAGACTTCGTATTCGGCCGCATCGACCCGGGCACGACGCGAAGCTGGACGGTGAGAGTGACCATCCCCGGGTCGGCGGTCACACGAATCGAGCCTCTGGCCATTCGTTTTTTCGAAGAATATGGTCACGCATGTCCCGGCTGGCGTGCGTTGCTCCGAATCCGGGGCCGTCTCCGGCCCCTGTTCGCCCTGCAGTACCACATCCAGGACGAAGCCGAAGGAAACGGGGACGGGCTCCTCCAGCGGGGAGAACGCGCCAGACTCCGGTTCACTGTCCGCAATATCGGAAGAGGCGATGCGCTCGACACCCTGGTGGTTGTCCGGAATCGATCCAGAACAGACCTCCGTTTGAAACAGGCCCGTATCAGCCTGGGGCGTATCGCACCGGGAAGAGAAGCCCACGGCTTTCTAGACATAGAAACCCCTCGCAGCCCGCGCAGGAGGAATGTCGTCTTGGACCTGCGGGTGGCCGACAGCATACTTGGCACATCGGTTCGCAACCGGATCGTACTTCCCCTGGCCGAGCCGGACCTCGTGGTCTCCGACATGGCGCAACAGGTCAGAGTCCGGACGGCCCATGCCGAGCTGCGCGGCGGAGCCAACCCAAAAGCGCCCCTACTTGGGCGCCTGGCTGCGGGCTCGATCCTGCTCGCTGATGGCAAGGTGCATGGTTGGTACCGCGTCCGGTTGAAAGGAGACGACAACGGTTTCGTGGCAGCCGGAGATCTGGTACCCCTGACGTCGAAGAGACGAATTTTGGTCCACCTGAAACGACATTTCCAGATCACGCCACCGTTGCTCCGGGTAGACCAGATCTCCCAGTTGGTCACGGCCGACCACGTTCGCATCAGGGCCCAGGCCGTGGACGATGAACGCATCAAGGACATGTACGTAGACGTTTCGTCTGCCAACCGCCCCTGGCATTCTACGAAAGTGTTCTACGAACCCAACCGGTTTGCCAGGGACCAGGCCCGTATGACCATCAGTACCGACGTGCCACTCCAGCCGGGACAAAACATCATCCGTGTGGTGGCCCGCCAGACCGCCTGGATCCAAACGACCAAGCTCCTCGTGGTCACACGCCAAGCACCCTAGCGCGTCGGCCCAGCATCTCCACCCAGCGCTTCGGCCAGGCTGGTGAGCCTTTCCCTCGGCGACGCAAGGGGACTGACGAAGGGCAGGTGAACCATATCGAGATCACGGTTCTGCAGGGCAACCAAGGCGGCCTTCTGAGCTGCCAGGCGCCTCGCTCCGAACCTGCCGAGTCGATCTGCCGACAGGTCCAGGCCGAGACCCGGGGCACAGGACGCCAACCATTCGGGCCACAGGCCGTTGACCACCAGCAGATCGAACCTGCGCTGGTGCCGCTCCACCTCCTCCACGAGTTCCAGGGTTTCGGAAACCGAGTAGTCTTCCGGCCGGGTCACAGCCACGAGCTTGCTGCGGGAGTCGTCCGACAGCACTTCAGTGAGTTCGTCCAGGTCTTTTTTC
>CAZIJS010000134.1:0-12068 GCA_964539505.1 uncultured Myxococcales bacterium | reverse complement strand
GGGGGGAAGATGGCCGTAGGAGCTTGCCATGATGCCGAAGGAAGGTGTCACAAACCTGATGGCACCAGGCCGAGAACTCGGTGGAGGGTGATTTTCCTGGCTGCAACGGCGCCAAATCGGGGAAACGGCTGGCCCTGGCTCGAAACCGTCCAAAACGGGCTGTTTGGTGCAGGGGACCGGGATGGAGGCGGCATGGTGAGCCATGAAGAGGCCTTTTTCTATGCCTGGGATCTGGCCGTGCAGTTCGGGCTGGGAAGAATGCACGATTTTCGATGAAATGGAAACGGATGGCGATCGAGTCAAGGACGTTCTGACCTTCTTTGCCGGATGAGTCGCGGGAGGAAAATCAGGAGGATCAAGAGAAACGAGAAGGGTGGTTCCGTGGCGTCTTTGCCGGCGGAGCAGGCACACCCAGAGGTGGCATGGTCTTGTTCGGCCGGGCCTGCGTCGTAGTTTTGGCGGGCGTCGCCGCCGGTGGCATCGGGCCCTGCATCGCCTGCCGTGGCATCGAGGCCTCCGTCTCGGGTAGGCTGACCGCCTTCGCATCCCGGGCCCATGTCGGAGCCCTGCGGGAAGACCACCTCGTCGCCCTGCTGGACGAAGGCTGTGCGCTGTCCGTCGAGCAAGACCTGGTCGATGTGGCTGCGAACCCGATAGGGAGGAGCCTCCAGGGTGGGCACCTGGGTGAGGGAAAGGGTGGCGCAGCCGTTTTCGTCTCGGGAGATGGCCAGGTCGAAGGAGCCGATTCCAGAAGCAGTCACCATGGGGGTGTCACCCAGGGTCAGGAAACTCCCCCCTTGCAGGTAGGCTCGTTTCAGTTCGCCAGGCCGTCTTCGAATCCTGGATTTGCCAGGCCGCTGTGGGGCTGCTGTCCCGGCACCAGCGCCGCTGCAAGGCGCAAGGCCCTGGTGGATGAGGTCCGCCATTCGGCGTAGGGTCCGTACTCCTCTGCTCCAGGATGCCATTGTACCGAGGGAAAGCCGCTCTTCATGGCGCTGCTCGAGACCAGGAATGCCTGGAGTCTGGCGACGTTGCCATGCAAGACCATTTCGGCTGGCCCCATGTCTCCTGGTTCGAACGCATTTCGGAGTTGGTCTCGCTCTGCCTGGGTCATGGCGTCGAAGGCCAGATCGTAGACCATGGCGAGACCCATGGTCAGGTGGGCCGTGTCCCGGCAGGTCCTTCCGCCACAGGAGTACCCGGGGTCGGTCCATTGGGACCAGGATGCCACGGCCAGCGCCGTGTCGAGTGCTCCGTATCCATCGGCATTGCTCAGGTACGTCGAATCACCCGTGATGGCGCAGACGAACGCCAGGGTTTCGATTCTGCGCTGGATGAGACGCGAAAGCCCTGTCCATGGAGGGTAGCTCGGGTTGTTTGGATGCGGCGGAGGGAGGGCGGTCGAGACGGTGTAGGACCAGTCCACCGTGCCCGACCCGTCGGAATTTGGAATCTGCACGCTGTAGGTGCAGGGCCTGGACCGGTAGCTGTCTATGGGTGATGGCCTTTTCATAGAATGCCACGAAAGGACCATCAGGGGAACGACATCTGAATCATCGAACGAGTAGATGCATGTGGGCAGGACACAAGGTTCCGTGATTTAGGATGACCTGAGTGGAACAGATGCGCAAGGAGTGTCGAGTTTGCCATGGATCCGTACAGTAAATGTCGTATAATAGATGCCTTGGGAAAACAATGCGCAGGAGCACTGTGATATGTTCTATCAAAGAAACCTAGCTTCACTGGCGCCCTCGTCGAAACTGGCTGCGCCCCACAGACAGAGTGTTTTCTGGCCGGGTTTGATTTTCCTGGTCTTGTTGGATTCCTTTGGATGTGGGGCCGGGGATCAGAAACCAGTGGACGGTGGTGCACTCGGCGATGTGCCGCTCTATCGAGATGGCTCTGTTGGGGGGGATGGGCGCATGGATGTGGTTGGACTGCAGGATTCACGGGGGGCAGACGCTTCTTGTCCTCCCGTGGTTGCCCCGGGAACGTGCGAGGCGGTTGCAGGAGGAACATGTTACTATGTTGATCCAGTGGCTGGCGATGATAGTTTTCCAGGAACCTATGGTGAGCCATGGAGAACATTTGTAAACATAAATAAGAGTATCTATGCCCAGTATCGACCAGCCGGGTGGGTCGAACTACAGCCAGGTGATGTCCTGTATTTGATGGGTGGAGTGCACGATGCGATCTATCATCCCGGCGACGATAGCGGTCCTCAGGGTGGGGGGAACTATGTTGTCTACATGAGACAACTGCATGGTGAGCAGGGTGCCCCCATTACCATCAAGGGCTATCCGGGAATGCATCCCGTGTTGGACCCTGGTGGTCAGGGCATCGGCGTTTTCGTTTCCCAATCGGAAAATGTCTTGTTGGAGGGATTGGAGATTCGGAACGCATATAGTAGGGGCGTCCGGTTGAGTGAGACTGCGGGGATCGTTGCCCGTAGGCTGCTTGTCTGGGGCACCGACGGTCCTCATGATGACAACGTTTCGGGTTTAGAAGTGCTGGGGTGTCAGCAGGTCGAGATCGAGCATTCGGTTTTCCACGACAATTTTGACCGCAGTCCGGATTTGGAGGGGACACAGGTGGAAAACGGGTGCAATATCCACCTGTTTTCTGCTTCGGATGTAGTGATTCATCATTCGATATTTTACCAGAGTGGCGACCCATCGAGTCCGTATTCAGGCTGCGGTGTCAAATTCAAGCACGCTTCGAGGGACCTCGATGCATCGTTCGAAGTCTACGCCTGCTATTTCGAAAACCACCGAGGGTATGCACTGGGAACGGGAACTGCCCACAGCAGTATTCATCACAACATTTTTGTCGGCGGGCCGGTGGCACTCAGGTCCCGGGATTTTGGTGGCAGGACCCACCAGTGGGATCAACAATTTTTCTTCAATACCATTTACGGAGCTGGAGGGTTCTACATGACACCCACCCTCAATTGGGTGGATGACGAGGGTGGTGCATGGCCAGATGTAACGGATATTGCCTTCTATGGAAATATTGTCGTAGACAATGCCGAGTCATACGATGGAGAGCGTCGGACGGTACTGCTCGACGCCTATATGTCCGATGAGCTCTACCTCCAGCTCAGGCCGAACATTTCTTTTGCATCGAATTGTTACTATAACCCGAATTTGGCCGTTTCCTTCGGGTTTGCTGAGGCCGGAAACTACGGTGAACTGGGGGGCGTCTATTCCCTCCAGGAATGGCAGGCGGAGTACGGCTACGACATGGACTCGGTGGAGGAGGATCCCGGCCTCGAGGATCCGCAACATATGAATTTTCATCCAGCCGCCGATGGCCCCTGTTCGGATATGGGAGCACTGACGGATGGATTGGAGCCACCTTTGGACAAGAATTTCGTGTTCGCATGCGAGGATGCTTCTTGAGGTCCATGCAATGGGAATTCGGATTTCTGGGAGTGTGAACCACGAAGGTGCGCGCAATCTTGCAGGATCCCCCTTGGAGGGATGGCAGACGATGTCTTTCCATGCACCTGGAACGGCATGCCTTGGGCCCAAGTCTCGACGCAGGGAGGTGCGGATATTCTCACCGAACATAGGGGAGAGTTGGTGTAGACATGGGTCGCCTGTCCAGGGACTTGGTTTGGTGGCCTCGGTCCTGTTTCTGGCTGCCCTTTCTCCTGGCTGCGCCAAGTCCACCAGCGGGCCTGCCGATGGGGCGGTGGGAAAGGACGTGGTGGGGGGTGATGTGCATTTCGTCGGAGATGGTGGAGAGGCTGTCTGCGGTGATGGAGTCCTGGAGGGGGCTGAGGCCTGTGACGACGGAAACAGGGCGGAGGGTGACGGCTGCTCGAAGGACTGTCAGGTGGAAGAAGGGTGGTCTTGCACAAACGATCAGGATGGATCGACCTGTGCCCTGCTGCCCGCATCGCCCGAGGTGGAAGGCGAAATTTCCTGTGGTCATCCGGACCCATTGTGGCGTTGGACCAGGCCGGAGCATACGGACCATTTCGAGGCTCGTCTGGACGGCGGGCAGTGGGCGAGGCAAGACGCAACAGAGCTGAGGGCAGTCGATCTCGATGAGGGGGATCATCTCTTCGAGGTGCGTGCATGCAACGATCTCGGAGGTTGTTCTGCTCCTGGGGTCTTTTCCACCACCATCGAGTATTTCGGTTTAGATTATCCTGCGCCCTGGCGGGGAGTCGCCCGACGTGACCTGGCCCGCTCCCCCTTGGGGAACGTGGCCGCGCTTTCTTGCCACAACTGCTACAACGGCCCTGGCAACGAACTCTACGATCAAACGCAGGCCCTGGCCAAAATCCACCGCGCGTTGGGGCGAGGCGCCGACCTCATCGAACTGGATCTGGCATGGGCCGGCGGGCGGTTTTGTCTCTATCACGGCGATCCAGACGACTGCAGCCAGGCGCCTGGGCTCGAGGATGTACTCGACGATCAGATTCTTGCGCAATCCGATGCCTTGCTGTTCATCGAACTCAAGGAACAGGATTCCGATCCGGATGCGTTCGCCCTTGCCTTGCTCGACCTGCTGGACCGGCACCGAGAATATGTGCGCAACGGAAGGCCGCTCTATCTGCGGAAGTTTTCGGTCACCAGAGAATACCTCGACGCGCTGGCGATCCATGCAGAAGACTATCCCTTCATCGAACCCTACCTGAGGTTTTCCGTTCTCTACAGCAGTGGGAGCTACGATGATCCCGCCTCCTTTCAGCAAGCGATCCAGCGTGACGTGCTGGACCAGGGTTATGACATGGCAGAGTTCAACTACCAGACCAAGAATCTGGCCGGGCTCATCTGGTTTGCGCGCAAGAACGGGGCCGGGGTGGGAATCTGGACCATTCCCGGGGCTTACGGCGAGGTGTTTCTGGCAGCGTTGCGCGAAGAGGTGGACGAGTTGACCGTGGAGTATCGCATCGACCAGGCCAGGTCGGTGGTGGAGGAGACGAACGTCCTGGCCTATCTCAACCCGGTGCATTGCCAGAGTGCTTCCGACCAGAGCATCGAGGTCTCCCGGAACACCACGGGGCAGGTGACCAGGGATAGTGTGTCGCTTGGAGTGCCACCCACGGGCACCAGGTATGGATCGCCGCCTCTTCTCGAGGACGGGCCGGGCCAAGATCGGTATTCCTGTTCTCTTGATTTTCGGACCGCTGTCGGAATCCAGGAACGGGCGTTGAATCTTGGAACTCTGTCCAACGGCGGCACCGGCGGGTATCTGGTGGCCGCGGTGGTCAATTTCGACAGTCTGTCGCTCGACGGCGTCCAATGCATTCTCAACAACACAGAGAGTGGGGGCTTCGGTCTTCAAATCGACGGGGACGGGACCACGACATACCTTCGGTACCATGTGTTCGTCAATGGTGCCTACCGCGCGTTCACTTACAACGTTGCTGCGACGGGACTTTCCAGGAATCCTTCGTTGAACGGGAGTGACAGCTACCTTCTCATCGGCGGCTATGACGGAAACGGCCGGGTCTTGCTCTGGATCGACAACGATCTTGGAACGGGCGGCGCCTCGTATTCGGGGGCCGTGGGGCCCACCACGCAGCCGGGACTCGTGGGGGCCGATCCCAATCCTGGTTCACCGCTCGGAGCGAGGTTTTTCTTCGACGGCCTCGTCCAGCAGGTCACGGTCCTGCATTGGGTCGACCATGAATTTTCCGGGCCCCAGGTCAACGATTGATTTTGCTCGTGGGATCATGTCTCCTGTCTGAGACGGTATGCTTTGTGGGTGCAATCCATGTCTGATTCTTTGAGTCGATCTGCTGTTCCATGGTTGATACCCGTCCTTGTCTGGGTGACCACCGGCGGCTGCAAGCCAAAGGGACAGGAGGAAAACGGGCGCCTCGTGGCCCCGAGGCTCCAGTCGATTTCTCTCCACCGCATCGTGATCGAACAGGGCTGTCGGGGGGGCCAATGTCGGTCCCGGATAGAACTGTCCGTGGAGGGAAATCGATGGTTGGTGGGCAGGGATTTTCCCGCGGACCGAGACAAGGTCGCAGGCCTGATCCGGACCTGGCGCAGGCTCGTCTCTGACAAAGTCCTGGTGGGTACGGATTCGAAGCGGCGAGACGAGCTCGGACTGTCCCGCCCATGCTTGAAGGTGTCCTGGTGGTCGGAGTCGGGAAGGGAACTGCAGGTGCGGGTGGCCTGCACGAAGGGACGACTCGTGCTGTGGGACGGCAAGGGGCCGCTGCATCTGGTCTCCCGGAGCATCCAGGAACTGGGGGCCAGGAAGCGTTCCTGGTTTTTCAGTCACCAGGTGCTTTCGACGAGGATTTCGGATCTGTCGGGTCTTCGGATCCATCGTGGGGACGGAAAAGCCGTGACGCTGGTTCGGCGGGATGGATGGAAACTCGCTCTGTCGAAATGGACCATGCCGGCCGATTCCATTGCGGTGGGTGCGTTTGTCGAAACCCTGGGCAGTCTGCAATGGAAGGACGTAAAACGGAAAGGCGGGCGGGCGGGCGACAAGCGGATCGAAATTTTCTCGGAAGGAAGACCTGTCGGAAAGAGGCGGGGAACGTTGGACCGGCCGGCCGAAGTGTTGACCATTGGGACCTGTGCCGGGGGAGGGATAAGGATCACCAGAACCCGACCCTATCCTGCGACAGGATGCGTCGGTGGGGCCGGCATGGTGCTGCCATCGAGTCTGGATCTGCTCGACAAGAGCCTTCTGGTGGTGCCCCCCTCGGACGTGACGTCTTTGAAATGGACGGGTGCAGGGGCCTTTTCTCTCGAGAGAATGCGCGGCGGCTGGAAGATTCGGCATTCGGGCAGGCTGCGAGACGGGGATGCCGAGGCGGTTTCCGATTATCTCAAGCTCCTTCGGGACACCAAGGCCGTTCGTGTCGTGGCAAACCGGAAGGGTCCTGCCCCCGATTGTCTGGTCTTCGATTCCGGAACGAAGCGTCATCGCATCTGCATCGTCGAAAGAAAGGGCAAGGTGCTGTGGATCCGGCGGGACGACGACCCATTGGTCTTCGAGTTCCCAGCGAAGGTCTCGGGCTTGCTGCATCCGCTACCCATGCGGTTTTTCTCCCGGGTGGCGGTCACTTTGCCCTTGGGGCTCGTGGCTGGACTCACGGTGACCCGGTCTGCAGGAAGAAAAACCTATCGCGAGGTGTTGGTCCAGCACGACAACGGCGACTGGTTTCTCCGAGAGCCCATGGATGCCCAGGCAGACAGGGTCGCCCGGGCGGATCTCGTCCGCCGACTCTCCAGACTGCTGGTGCGCCACTACCGGCTGGTGCATTCGTTCCCAGGCGGGGTGACCATCGAATTGATGGGGCCGGATCCGTCTCTTCGGCCCCTCGATGGGTTGCGCGCCTTTTTCAAGCAGGTGCTCCAGACGGCCTTGCCGGGCCTTGCGGATTTTCACCTGGGCGTGGCCCGCATCGAGCGACGGTGCATGGGCCAGTTGTGGGGCATGGCCTTCGATCTGGACGAAGAAACCTGTCGTGCCCTGACCAGGTCCTTGGTGCCGCGGAGGATCCTGCCTGGTTTGAGACCGGATTTCGTCATGGGGATGAAACTCTGCAATGGGACGTCCTGTCGAACCTTTCTGGTGGACAAAGGGCGATGCCTGGCCAAAGATGGCGCGTCAGTAAGCCAGGAAGCCTGCCGGATGCGTGTTGCCGACGCCGTGGGTCTGACCGCGGATCGGATTCTGGGCTTCGAGCCGGCTCCGCGGTCCTTGTCTGGGAAAATCTGTCTTCGGTTGGCCACTGCTGCCGGCAGTGGAATGGTGGCTCCCAACAGCCGTCTGGCGCGGTCTTGTCTCATGTTCGGGCCGGAGCGAGATGGGCTGCGCGCTGTGTGGGTCACTGGTCGGCCCGTTGTCTACGGCGTCAATCCCGCGCTGGCCAATCGGCTGGTGAGGTCGATTCCCAAAGAATAGGACAGCGGCTCTGCAAGGTTGACTGGACCGATGCAATCGGGAATGGAATCCCTGTGCCGGTGATTGTTGTATTGCTTGCTTGACTTGCATCTTTCCCTGGCTCGGGTGATAGTCGCTGCTGTTTGTTTCGCATGAAAGAGCATGCGGGAAGGCAAGACAACAAGGAGGTGTCGTCGATGCAGTCGGATCTTTTCGATGTGGTGTTGCTGCTGGCCCTGCCGGCTTCCGGTAAATCGGAGTTGAGGCGTTACATGGCGCACCTGTCTCCCGAGCGATCGCGCAAGGAACTGCACATGGGAGAGACGGTCCAGCTCGACGATTTCCCTTATGTCCATTTCATGCGACGCATCGACGAGGAGCTGGCAAAGTTGGGGCAGGCGACCATTTTTTTCAAGGGCCCCAACAGTACCTTCCAGGAGTCCCGGGACTGGCTGACCCTCATCGAACTCATCAACGAAGACTATTCAGATTTGAGGTCGGGGCAGGTGGTTCATCCCGAATCGGCGGCGACGCTCTTCATGGATCGCCTGGATCGTGCCCGTGAGAAGGTCGGGGCCGAACCGAAACTCGGGGCGCTCGATGACCAGGTCCGGTCGGATCTGGCCGGGATCCTTGAACCCGAGGCGCGGGATCTGCTCGAGGAAAAACAATCGGGATTTCCAATCGATTTGTCGGGCAAGACCCTGGTCATCGAATTTGCACGGGGTGGGCACCACGAGGCAAGTCCGCCGCTGGAATTCCCCTATGGATACGAGCATTCGCTGGCTGCGCTCGATGGAGAGATCTTGCGTCGGGCGGTCATTTTGTATGTCTGGGTGACCCCGGAAGAGTCCCGCAGGAAAAACGACGCCAGGGCCAATCCAGACGATCCAGGGTCCATCCTGCATCACGGGGTGCCTCTGGAAGTGATGCTCAATGACTATGGCTGTGACGACATGGCCTATTTGTTGGAAAAGAGTTCGGCTCCGGGCAAAGTGGAGGTAACGAAAGATGGGGTCGCTTATCTCGTTCCTGCTGCCAGATTCGACAATCGGAGCGATTTGACGTCTTTTCTTCGCGAAGACCCCGGGGCCTGGCCGGCGGACAAACTCGAAGCCCTCTCTTCAGAGTTGGTCCGCGCCTGCGATGAACTCTACGAGCATTGGAAGCAGTAGTATCTCCGGTCGAAAGGGTGCGAGTCGTGAGAAACTTTCGGTGGTTTCGGTGGGTGCTGGCGGCCGTGTTCTCGGTCGCTGCTTTGGGGGGTGAGCAGAGAGCACAGGCCCTGGGCACGATCCCGGTCAAACAAATCCGGCGCGGCATGGTGGGCTACGGCCTGACGGTGCTCCACGGGATGAAGCCCGAGAAGTTTCGGGTTCGCGTGATCGGAATCCTGCACAATGTGTTTCCCAAGCAGGACCTCATCGTCATCATGTGCGACGATCCCAAGCTCGCCCATTTCGGCGTGGCGGCCGGGATGAGCGGCAGTCCCATCTATTTCAACGGGAAGCTGGCCGGCGCCTTGTCATACGGCCCGGTCTTTTCCAAAGACCCCATCGCCATGGTGACACCCATTGGGAACATGCTGGCCGAATTGAAGAGACCTCTCCATGGCATGACCGGCACCGGTGCTCCGGGAACCGGCCCCATGGCCAAGACATGGTTCCTGGGCGGGCCGGGGCCCAAAGGTCGCGGTCGCCTCCTGGGCCGGGCTGCGGCCATGGCCAGGCGTTCCGGGGTCTTTTCCGGATCGGCTCTGGGTTCCTGGACCGGTCCTGGATCGCTTCTGCGCCGCGGCAGTGGGCTGGGCGCCTCGCGGGGTGTGCTCAGGCCTCTTGCCGTGCCGGTGACCCTCTCGGGTTTCGATGCCGAGAGTTTCAAGGAGATGTCTGCGATGCTCGGGTCCGAAGGCATCGTACCGGTGCAGGGTGGTGCGGGAGGCAGCGCGGCCCTGGCCCGGTATGGCAGGGTGACTCGGTTCGTGGATGGAGGCTCCATTGGCGTGCAGTTCGTGCGTGGCGATTTTACGGCCACGGGCACGGGCACCGTGACCCACGTGGTGGGCCATCGTCTGGTGGCGTTCGGTCATCCATTCATGGGTCTGGGCGAGGTGTACATGCCGGTGGTGGGTGCCTGGATCCACATGGTGGTTCCCTCCATTTATTCGAGTTACAAGATGTCCACGCCGCTCAACGTGGTGGGCAGTCTCACCCAGGATCGAAAGGCCTGTATCGCGGCGGATTCCGCCAGGCAGGCTCCCATGATTCCCATGCTGGTGCGGGTGCATACACCAGACGGCAGGGTGCGTTCCTACAAGACCGATGTGATCAGCCATCCCGTGCTGGCACCCAACTATCTCTATCTGGTGCTCAAGGCGAGCATCCGGCATGCCGTGGCGGATGTCTCCCCGGTCTATGCGTCCATTCGGATGACCCTGGACACCAACCAGGCGGGGCGGTTGACGTTCGTGGATTCCTATTCGTCCATGAGAGGTGCCTGGTCTTCGTTGTGGCCTTCGGTTGCCAGGGGCGTTCGGGTTCTCCAGCTCTTGTTTTCCAATCCGTTCGCAAACGTGGTGGTCCGCTCGGTGACCGCTGACGTGAACGTGGAGTACCATGTTCGATTGGCCAAAATCGACGCATTGTCTGTATCGAGTCCAGAGGTGGAACCCGGCTCTCGCATCAATCTGGGAGTGACGCTCCAGCAATGGCGGGGCAAGCGGCGCGAGGTCACCGTTCCGGTGGACATCCCGAATGTCCCCGACGGAACCCTGCTTCGGATCCATGCCGCCGCGGGCCTCAGCGTCACTCCAGACCATGCCCCGCCGCGGACCTTTGCCGATTTGGTGACTTACTTGAAGAAGACCTATAGCTCCAAGCAGCTCGTGGTCACGGTGCGCAGCGCCGCCGAGGTGGCCTCCGTGGCAGGGCGCCTGGTCAGCGACCTGCCTGGCTCAGTGGTGGACAGTCTGCGCCGTTCGGCTACGGTGGGGCCGCGGGTGGTGCTCACGAGGGCTTATCGCAAGGCTTTGTGGCTGGGATCGGCGCTGCTGGGATCGGCGTCCATCACTGTTCGCGTGCAGCGAAGGAAACAGGTCGAGACGAAGTGATGTCTGCGCCGTCCGAATGGATTCGGGCGGCAATGGCGGAAGTGGAAAACGGACCAAGGGGTCCTCGAGTCAATCAGGATGGCGGTGATGAAGAGTCGAATGGTGCGGATTTCAAGTTTCATGGTCATGGCAGCGCTCCTCCTTTGCGTGGGGCGGGCCGGAGCCGTCTCCACCCAGGTGTGGATCAACCAGACCTTCGCGGATTTCGACGAAGGGGAGGGCGCCGGGGTCGCGGTGGACTCACGGGGATTTCTTTTCGCCGGTCTGACGGCCAGGCGGCGACCCCTCAAGGATGTGGCCTTCGTCTACAGTTTGTTGGAGCAGGGCGACAGGGTCTACATCGGCACTGCCGACAAGGGCGAGGTGTGGGTCTACCAGGGCGGAAAGGTTCGTCGGTTTGCGAAACTTCCAGGCGCCATCATTGTCACGAGCCTGATCCCATGGAAAGGCGGAGTGCTGGCAGGCAGCCTTCCCGAGGGCAAGATTTTCTTTGTCTCTGGGACGGGTCGGGTGCGACTCTTCGCCAGGGTGGCCAGCCCCCACATCTGGGCCATGGTGCCGGACCACAAGGGTGGCCTGTTCGTGGCCACGGGGCCCAAGGGCCTGCTGTACCGCGTGAGCGGCACCGGACGGGCGACGGTGTATTGGAAGGCCCAGGACAAGCATCTTTTGTCCATGGCATACGGGCCGCACGATGCTTTGTACGTGGGCACGGCTCCCAAGGCCATCGTGTATCGACTGCTCGGTCGGGGGAGGGCCAGGGCGGTCCACGATTTCGACGGCACGGAAGTACGGGCCCTGGCCGGCAACGGCCGAGTGCTCTTTGCTGCGGTCAACAAGATGAGTCCTGCGCGAAGCTGGGACGTCAAGCAACCCCTCAAGACCAAACCAGCCGGCACCAAGATCAAGGCGGTCACGCCAGCGAAGCCTCCCAAGATGCCGATTCCACGCAAGGGGGCGAAAAAAGGGGTGGGCGGCGTGTTCGTCATCCATCCCGACGGGGCGGCCGAAGAACTCTACGGGCTCAAACGCACCTATTTCACTGCTCTCGAAATAATCGACGATGGAGCGGTGTGGGCCGCCCAAG
>CAZIJS010000133.1:0-12214 GCA_964539505.1 uncultured Myxococcales bacterium | reverse complement strand
GTCCACCCTGTCCAGGCCCTGCTCGATGCGCCTGCTGCGCTCATCAGCATCCGCCACCACACCTGCCCGTTCCAGGACGCGCTCGTAGACCGCGGGATTGGACAACGCGTGCGGCCCTGGATCGTTGAAACGGTGTCCCTGGGTCTGGTTGGATGCCTCCTGTCCCGCAAAGCGGACGGGCAGGACCCGCTCGTCCAGGAGCGCCACGATCCACCTGACCGGGCGGGAAAAGGCGGTCTTGCCCGCACCCCACCGCATGACCTTGCGGAACTTGAGTCCGCCGATCACGCCTTCCAGCGCCGAAGGCAAAACCTCCTCGGCTGCCCTGCCCGCCTCCTCCACCTTGCAGCCCACGTACTTACCTCTCTCCGTCTCCAGGACCTCCAGTTCATCCACGGAGACGCCCACCTTCTTGGCAAACCCCACCGCAGCCTTGGTGGGCTTCCCCTCGGCATCGAAGGCCACTTTCACCGGAGGCCCAGTCACCACCTCGGACAGGTCGGGCTGTTTGTCTGCCAGGCCCGTCACCCGCACCGCGCCGCGCCTCGGGGTGGAAAAGACATCCATGCCGTCCCACGTCAGGCTCAGGTCCCGCAGAGCCTTGGTCATCAACTCGGGAAGCTGACTACGCACTGCCCGCTGTTCGCCCACGGGCAGTTCTTCCGTTCCGATCTCCAGGAGCAACTCGGCCATGACTCAGCCCTCCTTGTCGCCCGACTTGAGCAGGGGATAGCCCATTTCTTTTCGCAACGCCGCGTAAGCCTCGGCCACAGCAAAGGCCATCTTGCGCACGCGAAGCACGTAAGCCTGCCGCTCGGTGACGCTCACCGCGCCCCTGGCGTGTAACACATTGAATACGTGGGAGCACTTGAGACAGTAATCGTAGGCAGGCAGCACGCAGCCCTTGTCCAGCGCCCTTGCAAACTCCGCTTCGAACCGGTCGAACAGGTCGCGATGGAGACCAATGTCGGCCACCTCGAAATTGTAGACCGACAGTTCCACCTCGTCGCGATGATGCACCTCGCCGTATGTCACGCCCTCGGTCCAGACCAGGTCGTAGACGCTGTCCACTCCTTGCAGGAACATGGCGATACGCTCCAACCCGTACGTGAGTTCCACGCTGATAGGGTCCATCTCGATGCCGCCTGCCTGCTGGAAATAGGTAAACTGGGTCACTTCCATGCCGTCGGCCCAGACCTCCCATCCAAGCCCCCAAGCCCCCAGCGTGGGCGACTCCCAGTCGTCCTCCACGAACCGGATGTCGTGTTCCAGGGGATCGATTCCCAGGGCCCTGAGACTATCGAGATAGAGGTCCTGGACGTTGTCCGGGCTGGGCTTCAAAATCACCTGGAACTGGTAATAATGGCCGAGGCGATTGGGGTTGTCTCCGTAGCGGCCGTCGGTGGGCCTGCGAGACGGTTCGACATAGGCCACGTTCCAGGGTTCGGGTCCAATGGCCCGCAAGAAAGTGGCCGGGTTGAACGTGCCGGCTCCCTTCTCCACGTCCCAGGGCTGCCAGACCAGACAGCCCCGTTCCGCCCAATATCGCTGCAAGGTTTCGATGACCTGTTGAAAGGTCAAAGTTTTCATCGACATTCCTCCTACGGGCTGCTTGCCTCCATCCATCACCAATGGAGCGACCCGTCCAGAATCCAGGCCACTGGGGCCAAATGGGAGCCTGAAACTTTTGCAAGCGCCAATTTTGTGGCAAAAAAAGTTTTCGTAGACTTACACGCAGGTATGGTGGTGTCAAGCAAGGGCGAGGAGCAGAGGAGCAGCCTCCCGACGACTTGTCGTGCACAGTCTAGCGTGCTACCAAGCTGCACAGACAGCATCGGATGCGCCGCTGTCCGTCCACCGCGGCTGGTACCACCTGGGCTTTATGCATGCGGCGCAAAATGTGTCACCAGGAGACTTCCATGAATTCCTTCGAGATTCCCGTGGGCCGGACGACCCTTGCCGGTTTTTTGGAAGACCGCCCCTTTTGCCTCACGCTCTCGTCTGGCTTCTTCGGTTTCTTCGCCCATGCCGGAATGGCCGCCGCACTCTATGAACGCGGTCTGAGACCCTCTGCAATCAGCGGTTCGAGCGCTGGCGCCCTGGTGGGGGGATTCCTGGCTGCCGGGTTGGAACCGGAAGACATCGGCAGGATGTTGGCCGCCGTCCGACGCAGTGATTTCTGGGATCCGAGTCCCGGCCCCGGGCTGTTGGCAGGCAGGGCCTTCCGCAGACTCCTGGAAGCCATGCTTCCCCAGGCGGACTTTGCGACATTGGAGATTCCCACGGCACTGTCGGTTCACGACATTGGCGGCAGGCAGACCCTCGTCATGAAACGAGGGGACCTGGCCGAAGCGATCCATGCATCCTGCGCAGTGCCCGGTCTCTTCCACCCCGTGCGCAGGAACGGACAATGGCTCGTGGACGGCGGTGTCTCCGACCGTCCCGGGATGGCCGGAGCGCGCCGGGACATGACGGTGCTGGCCCATCACCTGACATCCAGGTCTCCCTGGCGTCTCCATGAACCCAGGCCCGCATCCGGGCCCCACATCGTCTCGCTCTCGATCCGGGGCCTGCCCAGGCTCGGGCCCTTTCATTTGGAACGTGGCCCGGAAGCATTCCGCCTGGCCAGAAAAGCCACGGCCATGGCATTGGACCTTCCCCTGGAACAGGCCATGGAAATCCGAGCGGGCAGGTGATGCGCCATCCCTGTCACCGGCAGTATCGTACCCGGTAGATGACCAGGTTGCTGCCTGCCCCGTGGGCCCAGCCAACGTCTCCGTGCGCGAAATTGACGAAGTCGGTCTGCTGTGTAAAGTCCACCGAAACCTGCTCCGGCCCAATGAGAAAGTTGCCGTCACCGTCCACCAGGCCCATCTGCATTCCCCCACTGCCCTGCCAGGACACCAGGAAATCGTCTCCATATCGTGCCAGGTGGGCGTTGCTCTCCTCCACCGCTGCGGTGTCGGTGAGCCAGTGGATGGGACCCACGGTCCCCGGAGCAGTGACGTTGACGAATGCCACGTCGTGGGATAACCGGCCTTCCGGGGACACGAACGTCAGGTAGAAGCCCCCTGCCGGAGCCACGGCCAGGCCACCGAGTTCTGCATCACTGTTTCCCGAACAGTTTCCCGAGGGCTCGGCATGGATCCTGGCGGCGCGATGGTTGTACATGATGGCCTTCTCAGGGTAACAGTCGGAGAGACACACGGGCCGGAACTGCTGGCCGTCGTATCCGAGGCGCACGTCCAGGCTGTGGCTGCAGCCCCAGTCCCAGGCTCCGCCCGTCTTGCTGCCCGACAGGTCGTAGTACCAGAGCAGGTCTCCCTGGTGGATTCCCTGGCTGCCCCAGTTCATCACGTGCCCGAAATACACCGCGTACCGCGATCCATCGAAGGACAGGCGGCCGTGGTCTCCCCACTCGCGCCGGATCCACTTGTCTCCCTCGTTGTCGTGGCTGTTGTTTCCCACGATGAGGGTATCGAAGGTCTGGTTGCCCGCTGCATCGTAGCCCACGATGGCCATCTCGTCCTCTCCACGCTGGAACAGGACGGCAAAGCCACCGCTGTGAGCAGCCAACCCTCGAATCTCGTTGCCCGGCTGGGTCACGTCCTGACCTGCGCGCTGATCCAGGTCGTTGATGGGTGTGACATGGATTTTTCCGGAGGAATCACCCCAAGCCACCTGGGCACCGCCCTGGTATGGAGCCAGCACCGGCGGGGTCAATCGCGAAAAATAGCCGCCACCATTCATATTGACGCTGTCTGGCGCCACCGACACAGACGTCTGTTCGATCCGGTCGGTCAGGGTGGCAGGGCAAGTCCCGGCATCCGGCCGGACCACTGCGTCGCGTTGCGCCGAGCCATCTCCAGCTCCAGAAGCATCCGATGGAAGCATTCCATCTCGCTGCGATGCCCCATCGCCGGTGACCGTCCCGTCTCCCATGCGGGCTGCATCCCCACCGCCATCCATCCCACCATCCGGGTGGTAGGCCCCTCGGCCGTCATCCCCGCAACCCAGGCAAAAAACTCCGCCCACAAGCAAGGCCAATGTGACCAAACGACATCTCTCCGACAACAGCATCGCACGTCCCCTCTGGTTTCTCTGCATCCGGATCACCGATGCAGCGTTTTTCCACCGACGCTCACAAAATGAATGTACGAAACCACCCGCTGCGAGACAACACAAAACAACCTGCAGCGATCCTCTCGCTGAGACAGAGCCCAAATTTGCCCACCGAGAGACAACCTCACCGATATCGAGACAGCGAAACACCAGACTGGCCTTGCCCAGACCCCGGAAATGACGGGACCACATCCTTGAATCGGCGCAACCGTGCCAAGAAACCCCGACTCGAAACAGGCGATCCTCCGACAATGGGAAATGTCGAACGGAGAGAATTGAACAGGCCATTGTGCCATGGTATCAATCGCATCCAGGAGACATCCCCTTGGGATGTTTTCCTCGACGGGATGCAGCATAGAGCAGCAAGGAGAAACGACATGGTGGACATCCGACCTCGGTGGACGACTCTGCTTTCCCTCTCTTCATTGGTCATGCTTCTTTTCACAGCCGTCGCTCCAGCCAGGGCAGACGCTATCCCCCGGGCCATCGTGGGCCGGTGGGTCGCCCAATCGGGCAACATGCTCATGGATATCAGACCGGATGGAACCATCACCATCGGCCCCAACAGCGGGCGCTGCCTGGTGCGCGGAGACAGTCTCACCATCATCGACCCCAAGGCACGGCAGTCTCTGACGTTTCGGTTCACCATCACCAACAACACCCTGCTGTTGAGCAATCCGAGCATCGGGTTCAAGGTCCTGTTCGTACGACAGGGTCCAGGCATCGCCGCTGATTCGTCGAACGTCCCCGCCAGCCGGTCTCGCAGCTCTCGTGGTGGAGGCTGGTTCGGACCGGGCCAGGGTTCCGGCCAGCCTCCAAACGACGATGCAGACCATGGAGACGGAGACGAGGACAGGGGACCGAGGAATCGCAATGGTGCCCCATCCGCAGACCGTTGGGGCCTGGGCCGGAGCAACGCTCCCACGTCTCCCGGCACGAGTCGGGCCCAAAGCCCTTCCTCGGGCATGGGACTCACGCGGTCCCAGGCCATGATGATCCTGGGACGGACCAAGTCCTACAGACTCTTTACCCTCTCGACGAAAATCCCGAAAAACTGGGACTCTGTCGCCATCAAGCGTTCCGATCCCGACGGCATTCTGATCTTTGCCCATCCCGTTCCTGGCCTGGGCAGGGGCCGCCACGGATTCACGCTTCCGGTCATCGTCGGCCCTTACCTTCCCGCCTCATCCAGCAATCCGAACCTCCTGGCAGGCGCCTTGGTCCAATGGATGGTCGCAGTGGCCGCCCCGAAAGTGGCTCAACGACAGGGCATGGGCGGAGGGAGGATGCAATGGGGGCAGCCCAAGATGCAACAGGCCCAGGGACCAAGCGGGCGCCGTATCATCTCCGTGAGCCTGAGCGGAACGCAGGGGCAACTGAGCATGGTGATGGTGGGGACCATGGTGGTGAGTCGAAGCGGTCATGCAGCCTTGTTTGCCACCGGACTGGGCACTGGCCGGAGCATGGCACGCCTCTCCCCCCAGGGACGTCGCCTGGTGCTCGCGGCATTCAAGGACCTGCTCCAAAAACTCGTGGCCCTGGCTGCGGTCAGCGACGTCCGCCCAGGCCGCAGGAACCGCAGCATGGAACGCCGCCTGTGGCGGCGCGGGGTGTTTTTGTATTCCAGCCGCTCGGCATATTTCAACAGTGGGATGAGTTCCGGCGGCTCCTACGAAACGAGCAACTCCTTCCGCGTCCGATTCCTTCCCGGCAGGCACTGCGTCGTGGAATCGAGCGCTGCGGCCAGAGCCGGCTACGTCAACAGCGACACAGGCGATTCGGGAGCCGCGGCAGCGGGCCACGACGGCGGCGGGGGCGGGCCCGCCCGCTGCGAAGTGCGCCGAGGCGTCAAGGGACTCGACTGGCTCGTGGTCTATAATCCCCCGGGTCGCGGCGGCACAGGCTTCCACCGCATCGAAAGGCGAGGATCCGAAAAGTGTGGAGACCGCCTGTTTCACGGCCTTGCCATCGACGGCTACGTGGAAGGCGAATACGTGGACGTGAACGGGAACTGCACAAGAAAAGTCCGATAGAGCCCCTTGCACAACTCCTCTAACTTGATACCCTCCTGACATGGATCCATTGGTCGAAAACCACTGATTTTTCCAAAAAATCCATGGAGCTTTCGAGCAACCAAACCTGACGCGACTGAAGAGTCGCAGGGAGGAAAGAGACCATGACAGACTTCGACCGAGCATTGTCTGTGGGACGTCCACCAAACGTCAAGAAACTCTTCCCCAATTCCCGGGCCCTCCTGGTGAGTGGGAAGTTCATCGACCGAGCCCTGGCCAAGAAGGGCAAGGCCATGACCATGGCGGCCAACGGCAGAAACCACATTGTCATCCGGGGCGCACTGAGAGCCGCCAAGCGCGCCAACGCCGCCATCATCGTCGAGATCGCCCGCTCTGAAGGCGGAGCCAACGCCTACTGTGCCGTCAACTACTGGAACATCGCCAGGCAGGTCGACGCCATCTGCAACGAACTCGACATCCGAGTGCCGGTGGCGGTCCACGCCGACCACTACGGTATCAAGAAACCAGAAGACATCGGACCTGCCAAAATCGAGATCCCAACCCTTTTCGAACATGGGCTGACATCCATTGCCATCGATGCCTCCCACCTGCCCGATGCAGACAACCTCCTGGCCAATCTGGAACTGGCCCCGTTGATTCCCACCTGGGCTTCCATGGAGACCGAGGTAGGCGAGATCAAGGGCGCCACAGGCCTGTCCACGCCGGAAGAAGCCCTCTTCCTCATTCGGGGCCTCAATGCCCACGGAATCTTCCCCACCTGGATCGCCCTGAACAACGGGACCACCCATGGAATCCAGGCCAGCGCCGCCGGCATCCAGGTGGACTTGACCGCTTCCATCCACGAAGCCGTCGCGCCCTACGGAGTCCACGGAGCGCAACACGGCACGTCCGGCAACGATTCGGAACGGCTCCGGCAAATCGCAGCCCAGACCCACACCACCAAGGCCAACGTGGCCACGGCCCTGCAGATGTTGTCCTGGGGAGTCGAAGTGAACGACTACGGAAACGCGGTCCTGGACGACGATGGCCGGTTCCGGAAACTCCCCGGCGAGGGAGTGACCGAAGAACTTTGGGCCGAGATGGTGGCCTACGCCGACAAGCAGGGCTGGAAGGGCGGCAACTTTAAGAAACTCAATCTGCCCTTCGAAAACAAGATCCTCGGACAGCCCGCCCCGATCCGCGAACGGATGATCCGACGCGTGGAAGATTTCGTCGCGCACATGCTCACCAACGTTTTCAACGCCCGGGACTCGGCCGACATTGCCATCGACATGATCTGTGAAACCGGTGGTCATGATCCAGGCCCCGGCGCCCAACGCACCGAAGACCCAGCGGACTGGACCCCGGACAGGATCAAGGAAAAGGCCCTGACCATCGACTCGGACAAGGGAGCATCCGGCGACTTCGACGACTGACAGGCCACAGCGCAGTCACCCATCCTGAGCCCGGCCAACCTGTCGTCTTTCATTTCCTCTTTTTCTTCAGTTTTCCTTTCCTGTGCCCAGCTCGACCCGTCAGGGGAAATAGGTGGCATCCAGCAGGGAGACCACCAGGTTGGCCGCGGCATGAAAGAGCACCGACGCGCCGATTCCTCCCGACGCGGACCGCAGGTAGGCAAAGAGCAAAGCAGGCAGGGCCACGGCCAGCCTGAGGGGATTGAAGTCTACCAGGAAATGCCCGAACCCGAAGAGCAGGGCCTGGACCAAGGCGGCCCAACCCAGGGTCCCTGGTCCGATCCGAAGACCAGAGGGCCAGATGGTCTCCAACGTGGTCTGGACGTATCCTCGATAGAACATCTCTTCCGGCAGAGCCACCACGACGAGTTCAGAGGCAGCCCGGAGTCCGAAGCCCTTCGGAAGCCGAAGAGGAGCCGTCACCCCGGCGAACCGGTGACAATCACGCCCCAACGCCCCAAGCAAAGACGGTCCACCCTGGCCACAAACCGAAGAGTAGTAGAAAAGATAGCCTGCCACGAACAAGCCCAATACGACAACGATGGCCCCAAGCCCCCAGAGCAGCGACCGGCCCAAGGGACGATAGGAGATGCCGAAATCTTCCAAGGAAGCCCCGGTCTTTTCCACCCGCCAGGTAGCGATGTAGACGAACAGGAGGGCTGCAAGCCCCCCGAGATTCGCACTCACCCAGGAAATACCGCCGGCAAGGTTGTGCAGTAAGGAGAGAATCGCGGTGATCCCTGCCGTTGCCAGGATCACTTCCCAAACAGGGTGCGGCAAGGCTGAGGAAGGACGCGATCCCGGCGCGTCGTTTCCTCCAGGAGGTCTCTCATCAGACATGGGTTGGTCTGTTTCCGGAGTGCTCACTCACGATCCCTCGAAACGATCTCAAAGAATGAAGGCCAGGCGGGCCTGCAGGGTGAAAGCGCCGCTGACACCGTAGTCTGGGCGGACCTGAGGGCCAAAGAACAAGTAGCCCCCTTCCAGACGCAACAGCATGTGTCGCAAATCGTCGTTCCCCATGCCCCAGGCAAGATCGAGCCCCATATCCACCTCGGTCCCGATATGCCTTCCCCGTCCCTTCTGGAACAAGATGTCATCTTGCCTGTGTGACCAGGCGGAAAGCACGGCCATCTTCAACACCGCGAAATCGAAAGGCTGGAGTACGACTGTGGGCATGAAATAGTAGCTGTCGACGACTCCTCCATTCGACAAAAGCCCCCTCTCACCAGCAGCCCGACCACTGACCAATGGTCCGGAAAAGGATCCGGCCAGAGACGCCGCCGTTCTCTCACGCAAGAACTGATCGTAGAGCAGGAGGCCAACATTGTGGTCTGGGTGCATGGGACGATAGCGAAAGGTTGCATCCCGGTAGTCCCTGTCTCCGGCAGCCTGGCCTGCCTCCAATTTGAAACCGAGCCAATGCCAAGGCAGGCTTGCCACACGAACCACCCAACCGTAGGTGCTGTATTTGTCTATGTCCTTGGACAGGTCAAAGGCACGCGAATCCGTCTGACCCTGCATGACGTAGAATTCCGCCCGAAGTCGCAGGGCCCTGCCCACCTTGATATCGAGGTAGGGGTCGAACAACACCAAGTCGGACGCACTCCCACAGACAGCTAGGTGTTCCACCGTGCAATCATGGGCAACGAAGGCCTGGGACTGATCGTCCCAGAGCCGAACGATCCCCTCTACTCGTCTTTGCCGACGATAAGAAAAATACACCCCTGCTTTCAAATGTGTCGGCCCCCAGGCGGCAAACCACCGATCGAGAAAGCCTTTCCAGGAATAAAAAAGAATCCCCACGTGCTCGTCTACGTCATTGGCTTCCCGGCTTAGGAACGTCACATCCCCGAAGGGCCGTTGCTCGTCCACCGGGATTCCCAGGACAAACGGCTCTTCGACCACCTTGCCATATGCATAGGCAACATAAAGCGCATGGTTTTTCGGAAAATTCGGCTCCCACAAACGCCTGGCCGTCGCGATGATGTCCGTGACGAACATGGCCCGGTCGACCACCGTTGGGAAGTGGTTGTCTCCGAAGTCGTCGTCCACCCCGCCTCGGAATCGTCTTAAGTTCCCCCCGCCGTTCGACACGAGCCCAAGCCCCCAGTCCACGGGCATGCGGCCAAGGCGCACCCGCCCCAACAAGACGTCGAAGTCCACGTACGCCGTGCGCAACCGCACCGAAGGCACCCGGCTCCCCTCTACAGAGCTGTCGGATGGCTCCTGGCTCAAAACGGGCCAGCCGGCATTGCCGTCATTGTCACCCCAGACCACGTCGTACAACCCGTCGAATCGGAGTCGAAACTCCGCAATTTTCCCGAGATGGACCGCGGGTTCGAATCGCACCTGGTGCATGAGAAACTGGGTGTTCTGGAGTGGCTCGCGCAGGGCTCCCGATCCTCCGGGCACCATGTGGTTTTCGTACATGGCAAGACCACGGTCAAAGGAAAATCGTGCCCAATAAAACCCATCCACGTCCCACTTCAAGGCTGGCATCGTCTTGCGAGCCATGGCTGGCCCAGGCCATGATACGAGGACCGACCAGAACAACAGGACTCCGGAAAACCACCTTTGCTGTGCTACCGAACGCATGCACACCTCTCGCCGGCATCAGACTCAAGAAACAGATTTGTTGCAGCATAGTCTGGGTGGCCGCGTTGTGGCAAGTGCAACCGGCCGGAAAATCGGGAAAGAACGACGAGGGAAATCTCAAGTACGGGAAGAAGGGAAAAGGACCGGAAGAAAGGAAAAGGAAGGAACCGGCCGAGGACCGGTGGGCCCCACGGAGCCCACCGGCGAAGTAAATGTTACAGAGAAGTGACCTTGACGTTGTCGATGGCCCAGTACCAGGCCCAGGAACCGCCATCCTCGTACCGGAAACGAATCCGGCAGGTTGCCTCGCCGGCAAGCTGGGTGGAAAGGTCCACAACGGCCTTGCCCTGATGGGTATCGGCAAAGGTCTGAACCGTGGTCCAGGTGGTGCCGTCGTCCGTGCTCACCTCCACATAGCCGAAGTCGTTCTCGTCGAGGCTCACGAAATAATGATCCATCTCCAGCCACACATGGGCTGCACCGGAAGCATCGAAACTCGGGGTCACGAGCCCCTCTGACATGGTGACACCCGAGCCGGCATCGTCGGAATTACACAGAGCATAGGCGCCGTCCATGTTGTCCACGGTGGTATCGCAGCCGTCACACTGCACCCATGTCTTGCCGTCGTCGGAGCCGTCTTCGATGCCCCAACCATTGGGCGGCCAGTTGTCGAAGGTCTCGTCGACGAGCACATTTTTGTTGGAACTGCAGAACGGATCGCTCTGGCAATCCGAATCGTCGCAGTCTGTGTCGCCGTCCGCGTCATTGTCGAGACCGTCGCTGCAGAGAGCCTCGGTGGTGCAACCAGTCTGGCCGAAGCAAGAGGGATCTCCGCAGTCGGTGAGGCCGTCGCCGTCGTCGTCCAAATTATTGTTGCAGACCTCGCCAGGACTGCAATCCACGACCAGGTCGAAGGTGGTGGTGGCGCCATCCCAGCCGTCCACTGCGATGTAATAGGTGTAGCCGGGGTTGGCCTCGAACGTAGCATCCTCGCTGTCTCCATCGTCAGGCTGAATGTTCATGGAGGAAGCGTAGCAGACCAAGGGATTGCATCCCTGGGTGCCGTCGTCCCGCATCACGATGAGGTCCAGGTCGGCCTGAAGATTGTGCGCGCCTACGTGGATGATGGTGTTGGCATCCACTGTGAGTTGCCAAGTATACTCCGGCCCGGTCCATTGATCCAATTCGTTACCACACCAGTCTGTGATGGTGTTGGTGGAGTTGGCCTGGCTGTTCGACTGGCCAGTGAGATCGTCGTCACAATTCAGGGTCTCATCGGGCGTGCAGGAAATGCCGGTGCAGGCGGGATGCTGGACACACTCACCGTCGTCACAATCAGTGAGGCCGTCGTTGTCGTCGTCCACATTGTTGTCGCAGAGTTCACCGCTGGGGCATTCGCCGTTGCAGTCCATGTCCGAGCAGTCGGCCCTGTCGTCGAAATCGTCGTCAACTCCGTTGGCGCAATCTTCAGGGGGCGTCAGGCAAAAACCATTCGTATCGGAGTTCGCATCTGTGTCGCAATTGTTCGTGGTGGTGCACTGTGCGTTGTCCGTACAGGCGCCCCAACAAATACCCTGGCCGTTGCCAAGGTCCTGGCAGCCGTAGCCGTCACGACACTGTGGTGCATTCGGATCGCAGCTTTTGGCACAGAACTGCGACAACCCGGCGGACACGCAGATGGCGTTCGGATCCGCGCAGGAACCATCCTGCTGGCAAGCGTCCACGCAATAGCCGCCAGGAAGCCCCACGCCCGGATCCTGGCCATCCGGCTGGGCCACTTCGGAAATGCACTGCCCCGAAGCGCAGTCGTCCTTGGTCACGCAGGGGTCGCCCACAGCGCCACCACCGCCCTCGCAGTTCGACACGTCGAACAGGCACTCGGCACTGCAGCGCAATTCCCCGGAGTCATATCCCAAGGTTTCGCAGGTGGTATCGTCCAGGTTGTCTCCATCACAGTCCTCGCCGGTCTCCACCTGGCCGTTGCCACAACCACCCGTACAGCCCGAC
>CAZIJS010000132.1:6415-12284 GCA_964539505.1 uncultured Myxococcales bacterium | reverse complement strand
CCAAGGGCACCACGACGCCGACAGACGGCGCCACAGAAGCCACCAGCACGTCAGGCAGTCTGACTCCAGTGGGAACTGCTGGAACCACCAGCGAGGCTGCAGGAACCAATACAGCCGGCCCCACCGGCACCCAGACCTCTGCAAGCATGGCCTCCATGACCGCCCCACCGCCCCCCAGGCCTCCAGCAAACAGGGGAAGCGCCCAGGTCTACTACGATCCGTACATGGAAGTGGCCCCCCCACCCCTGGGCCCCATTGGGGTCCGACGGGCCTTCCCCAGGTTCAATGCCTTCTACGTCACGGCAGACGTTGCCTACACGTATCTTGCAGGCGACCTGGCCGATATGGGATTCACCCAGGGCGGTGCAGGAGTCGGCGTGGGTCTGTACTGGCGACCAATTCAATTTCTGTCGGCCGGACTCACCACGAACATTCTCTATGCCGTTCCAGACAACGATCATCCCGACCTCGACAACATCACTTTTGCTCTGGCAGGAGGAGAGGTCCGCGGCCAGTTTCCCCTGTTCGGCTGGGGGTATCGGGCCTGGGCCATGGAACTCTGGGGCGCCCTGGGGGCTGGTTTCTCCTATTCCGAATATAAGTCTGGTTCTGGTACCCTGACGAAAAAGATGTCTGGAAGCTATGCCTCCGCGGCCCTGGGTTTCAAGGTCTTCGTCACGCCCTGGCTGAGTACCGGCGTCCTGGCCCGGGTCTTTCGGCCCTTCTATTCGAAGGCCTGCAGCACTGGTACGCTCAATGGA
This sequence comes from uncultured Myxococcales bacterium, assembly GCA_964539505.1. Lineage (GTDB taxonomy): Bacteria > Myxococcota_A > Polyangia > HGW-17 > SLPX01 > CAZIJS01. The sequence goes on along the minus strand of CAZIJS010000132.1, from coordinate 11,523 downwards.
ATGACAGTCGACGGCTGCTCAACCAGCAAGCAAGTCACAGACGAAAACGATACGATCATTTACGTGGGACTGTCCTCCACCGCGCATTTCTATCTCTTCTAGCCGACTGTCTCATACCCTGATTTTTCCTCCGCCCCCCTGGCCGGCTATGGCCGCACCAGGCCATGCGCTGGCCTGCCCGCAACGAAGAGATTTCGAAGCCGAACAGAGCATCACGAGGATCGGTGCGTGTCAACAGGTCGACAAAAACGTCCCGTTGTGTTCCTCAGCGAAACGCCTATCATATCCGAAGAACAGGGAGGAACCGTATGCGAGACTGGACAATCCGCAAACACAACGAGCTTTCACGCCCCAGAGCCGCCTCGCTGGTGAGGGGCATCCTCACTACCCTGCTCCTGGCCGGCGCATGCAGCGGCCGAGATGGAACCGGTGCGCCAAACGATGCCACAGTGGATGGCGGACAATCCGACAAGGATGCAGACCAGACGTGGGACGGCGGCACGAATGCAGACGCCTCGGTCCCCATGGAGACAGGCTGCCACGATGCTCTGGACCTGGCCGACACATCCCATCCAGACCATGTCGTGGGTGACGGCAGTCCTGATTCCTGCACGGCGGCAGCGCTGGCGAATGCCGTGAGCCAAGGTGGCGTCATTACCTTTGATTGCGGTCCAGATCCAGTCACCATCACGGTAACTCAGGCCATGGAGATACAGACCGACACCGTGGTGGACGGCGCCGGGCTCGTGACTTTGAATGGAGGCGGATCTTCACGTCTCTTCGAAATTCCTTCCAGCTTCGATCGAGGCAGCCCCTTGCTCACGGTCCAGCGACTGGCCTTCCAGTCAGGCGAAGCCCACGCCTCCGGCGACGACACAGAACGGGGAGGCGGCGCCATCTGGTCCCTGGGAGGCAGCCTCCATATCATCGAATGCTCCTTCTTCGACAACCACGCCCCGGCCAGGGGCCAGGATATTGCCGGGGGCGCAGTCTACAACGTGGGCCGGGGAGAAACCGTTGTGGTTCGTTCCGTCTTCTCGGGCAACTCCGCGAGCAATGGCGGTGCCCTTGGAGTCTTGCACAGCAATCTCGTCATCCAGGACAGCACCTTCGATTCCAACGCCGCCACTGGATCGGGAGGCAACCCAGGCGACGGAGGCTGTGGCGGCGCGATCTACAGTGACGGAACGAGCCAGGATGAAACCATGTGCGGACTGGTGATCACCCACAACCAGGGAGGAGCCATCGGTGGAGGTGTCTTTCGCGTCTCCAACGATCGCCAGGGTGCGATGGTCATACAGTTGAGTACCATTGCAGACAACAGGGTGCCCGATGCAGACACCAGCCAGGCGGGAGGCATGTATATCCAGGGTGTGGACCTGACCCTGGTCGACAGCACCCTGGCACGCAACCAGGCCAAGGGAGCCGGTGCTCTGTTCATCGGCCCGGGCACGACCATGAACCTGACCAACGTGACCATTGCCGAAAACCTGGCCTCGTCTTCCCTGGCCGGTGGCATCTTCATCTCCTCGGATTCCGTGACGGGCCGAATTCGAAACTGCACGTTTGCCCGCAACAAAGCCCCCGGAGACGTGGCATTCGCAGCAGCCACTGTCGGCGGCGGGGACGTGGTTCTTCAAAACACCATCTTCGAGGGCCAGGAAGTGGGCAACGGATGGAATCCCATCACCTGCCGAAACCAGTTTCAGGAGGGAGGTGGAAACATCCAATGGCCCGTGGAACGATCGGGAGGTGGCAGCGACGATCCAGACGCACTCTGCAGCCCCGACACCCTCGTGGCCGAGGTGCATCTCGGCCCGCTCCAGGACAACGGCGGCCCCACCGAAACCTGCATGCCCGAGGCCACCAGCCCGGCGGCAGGCCATGGCAGCGATTGCCCGGACAGAGACCAGCGCGGAGAGCAGCGATCGCAGCGTTGCACCAGCGGTGCCGTGGAAATCACCCCGTAAGTCTCCGCATACAGACAAGCCCCCCAATCACCACGACAAACCAGCGCTTGTGGATCACGAGCCCCACGAAGCAGCCCCTGCTCGGGGGTTCGACGGACCTGCATCCAACACTTTTGTTCCAGGAAGCCCCTGGTCGAGATTTCCGGATGGCTGCCCATGCGACTGGGGCTTGTCGAACAGGTCATAGAGTCGAGCCATCTGCCGTCCGCAGCTTTGTCGAGCCAGAAAAACTGCCACCAGCGCGAACAAGGCTACGATGACCCAGGTCCAGCCCTGAGAAGGGCCCCATCTCCCCCTGTTGCGGGAAGCGATTTCCTTGGCTGTCCTACGGCGTCGCACGAAATTGCCCTCTGCAGAGGATCCACAATCCAAGAACCGCTCCGGGTTCCTCGGATCACTCCATGCCGATCTGTACCAAGTTGAGACGAACGGCTCCTGGTCCGAAATAGCTGTCCCATTCCAGACGAAACACGAGATCCACAGTCCTACCTGCGGCAGGTGCATCCTCTGCCATGGAAAATCCAACGGCCGTGATACTCCGAGACCTGGGCCCTACCTGGAGACGAATGTGCTCTCCCCCCATCTTTCGGACACTTTGGATGGGAACATCCATGGCCGCGAACAGCGGCGATGGATTGCCGGCCCCAACCGGCTCGAGACCACCGAGGGATTCCATGAGCGAGGCATCGATCGATCCAACCTCCAACGCCGCATCCACTTCGACGGGCCCCAAACTCTTGGTCCCGAGCGCTGCAACCGCCTCGTTGAGGAACCTGCGCAGATCCCCAATTCGATCCCGCTTGACGACGAGCCCTGCTGCCGCTGCATGTCCCCCAAAAGACAGGAGCATGTCCTCCCCTCTCTTGAGCATGGCATGGAGGTCCACCAAACCATCGCTGCGCCCCGACCCCCTGCCGATCCCCGTCTCCTCATCCAAGGAAATGACAATCGCTGGTCTGTGGAAACGCTCCACCAACTTGGATGCCACGATCCCCACCACTCCGGGATGCCACCCAGCCCCGTCCACCACGAGAATGTGTTCCCCTGCCTGCCCCCAATGGACCTGTTGCGTCGCAGCATCGAAGACCATGTCCTGGTAGGCACGGCGACGCCCGTTCATTTCCTCGAGCCTGTCCGCCAATGCCTCCGCCTGTGATGCATCCTTCGCCATGAGCAATTCAAAGGCCGGTCTCGCATCACCCAATCGACCAGCGGCATTGAGCCGCGGAGCCAATCCAAACGAAATATCCCGGGCACGCACGCCCACATCCGCCACGACCCTGGATCGACGCACCAGAGCCCTCAAACCCGGCCGCCGCCCCGCCCCCAGGAGCCTGAGCCCCCTATGCACCATGATGCGGTTGGCCCTGCGTAGGGGCACCACATCGGCCACGGTTCCCACGGCAACCAAATCCAGGAGTTCACGCGGATCTGGAGGATTGGCCACCAGCCTTGCTGCCTTGAGCTTCGTGCGCAACCCGGAGACCAGGTAAAAACTGAGTCCCACCGAAGCCAATGTTTCTTCGGGAAAAGCCGAATCCGGCCGGGAGGGATTGACCAGTGCCACTGTCTCGGGCAGGCGCTCAGCCACCTTGTGGTGATCCAGGACCACCACGTCCAGGCCCACCACCCTGGCTTCCTCCAATGCATCGAAATCGCAGGTTCCCACGTCGCAAGCAACGAGGAGACTGCAGCCGGCTTCCTTCAACTCCCGGACGTCTTCCGGCTGGATGCCATAGCCCGAGTCCCGTCTTGCGAGACGAGGGGTGACTACCAGTCCGAGGGCCTCGAGATACGAAGCCACCACGGCAACGGACGTGATGCCGTCCACGTCATAGTCACCGAAGACCCCGACATGCTCGCCACCCCTGACGGCGTCCAGGACGCGATCTACCGCTGCATCGAAATCCGTGAGATCCTCGGGAGGAGTCAGGTCACTCAGTTTGGGCGCGAGGAATCGACCAATCTCGTCGCTCGTCTCCATGCCCCGTTGCACCAAGACCTGCGCCAGGACCTGGCTCAAACCGAGTTGGTCCGCCAGGCCCCGAGCCTTGCGGATTCGCTCGGCAGGAGGAGCCCGAAAGGTCTGTCTATGCCTCACTCCCCGCACCCCACACAATCACGCTGAAGCCTCGGACTTTTTCCTTTTCTTTTGAGCCTTGCTCCGGCCCTTTGCACGGCCTTCCTTGGTCTCGAAGCGATTGTGCAGCCAGATGGCGATGGGGCTTGCAATGAACACCGACGAATACGTTCCAACGATGATGCCGATGGCCAGGGCCAGGGCAAAGTCCCAGATGACCCCCCTTGCCAGAACCAGGATCACCGCCACGACGATAAATGTCGTAAAAGACGTCAGCACCGTTCGGCTCAATGTCTCGTTCACCGAAATATTGACGACCTTTTCCAGGGATCGGTCCCTGAGACGGCCGACATTTTCGCGGATGCGGTCGTAGACAACGATGGTGTCGTTGAGCGAATAGCCGACGATGGTGAGCAAGGCTGCCACGATGTCCAGGTTGAACTCCCGCCAGGCCAGGGCGAAAATTCCCATGGTGATGGTCACGTCGTGGGCCAGGGCCACCACTGCGCCGGGAGCATACTTGAGGTCGAACCTGAGTCCGATGTATACGAGCAACAGGCCGAGAGCAATGACCACGGACATGATCCCGTCGTTGCGAAGTCGCTTCCCCACCTTGGAGGAAATGGCCACCACGCTCTTGACCTCTTTGACCGCGCCATACCCGCGGATTCTAAAGCTCGTGATCAGTTCCACCCCCGCCTTGGCGAGCTTGCTCTTCAACCCCGACGCAATCCCTCCGGCCTTTCCCTTGAGGGTCAGCCGCCATCGCTTGTCCGAGGGGTCCCCGACCGGTGCAACCCCACCCGTGCCCTTGACGAGGGAGACTTTGGCTGCATCGAGCTGAGCCTTGAACTGATCCGCGGTCAGGATGCTCGTCGAGCGGACTCCCAAGTGGATGTCCACCATATCGTCTGCCGCGTAGCCGGCCTTCTTGATGGCTGCCAGAAGCTGTGCATCCTCGAAGGGATGACTGTCGTCGAAGCGAACGAACTGGTCCTTGCCCGACCGGGGCACGTACTTGTGCAACGCACGGTTCAAGTCCCGGCGAATGCGTTCGC
>CAZIJS010000132.1:0-6405 GCA_964539505.1 uncultured Myxococcales bacterium | reverse complement strand
GTGCAATTCAGGCCTGCCTGGGCGGGTGATGGCATCTTCACTGTCTGCAATCTTGAGTGCAGAAACCTTTGCGAAGGCCGCCCGGAGTTGTTCGTCGGTCACGTCCCCGGTAAACTGAAGCTTCACAGAATCGCCGGAGGGAGACATCCGAAACCGAAACAGCATGGATTCGCCGGTCTTGGGGTCCTTGATTGCTGCGAATGCATCACGGACCTTCTTTTCCACCTCCTTCGAGATGGTATTTTGCGTTTCCATTCGGATAAGATAGGTATTTCCGCTGTCCTCCTCCACGGCTCCACTGGCCACCTTGATGACAGTGACCCGCCGATACTTGAGGTCCTTCATGGCTTTGCGAACGGCAGCCGTGCCCAGCCCCTTCACATTGCGAAACTGGATCTGAATCTGCGTCCCGCCCTTGAAGTCCGTGCCGTAGTTGAGGGCACTGCCGCGCGCAAACACGTTGATCACCAGCATGAGCAGACTGAGACCAACGAGCACGGAAGACGCGATGATGAAGGTCCGACGATGGCCCACGAAATCAATGGTGGTGCCCGGGTCCCTCTTGATGAGAATGAGCCCTACTCGCTTGAGAAACTGACGAAACATGATGTCACCGCCTCAGATGCTCAGCCGTTCGAGCTTGGTTCGCTGAGCCATGTAATCGAAGACCAACCGCGTCACCCAAACAGCCGTGAAGACAGAACAGAGGATGCCGATGAGAAGTGTCACGGCAAAACCTTTGATTGGCCCCGACCCGTATTGCATCAACACCACCGCAGCAATAGCAGTGGTAAGCTGTGCATCCATGATGGTCCAAAAAGCCCGTTCGTATCCCGACTCGATGGCAGCCCTCGGCTTCTTTCCTGCGGCCAGTTCCTCGCGGATGCGTTCGAAGATGATCACATTGGCATCCACCGCCATACCAATCGTGAGCACGATCCCGGCCATGCCCGGCAGCGTGAGTCTGGCATCGAAGCCTGCGAGAATCGCCAGGATGAAAAGCACGTTCAATGTCAATGCGATGTCCGCAATGACACCAGAAAAGCGATAGTAAGCAATCATGAAGAGGACCACCAGGATACCGCCGATGATGATCGACCAGATCCCAGTCCGGATGCTGTCTTTCCCGAGTTGGGGTCCCACCAGAAGTTGCATTTCCGGCCGCATGGGAGCCGGCAGGGAGCCGGCCTTGAGCACGGCCACAAGGTCTTTCGCCTCCTGGAGCACTTCTTTCGGGCTTCGCAGTCCCCCACCCAGGGTGATTCGGCCTCGAGCACCGATTTCCGACTGAATGACCGGCGCGGACCGAATCGTGTTATCCAAGATGACCGCCATCCTTCGACCGATATTGGCCCTGGTCAGGGCACGAAAACGTCTTTCACCGGCCCTGCCGAACTTGAAATCGACCTCCGGCTTGCCGTATTGGTCATACCCCACGTCCGCATCGTCGAGATACTCACCAGTGACCTGGGCCACCTTGTGCAAATAATAGGTCCGCCAGAGTTCTTCGCCGGTGGGACGACCGTCCTTTCCTTTCACCGCAATCTTTTCGTAGCCGATTTCCCTGTTGCCCGGTACTTTGAGCTTGTCTGGCAAAGACTCGAAGAATTTCTCCAGAATCCGCCGGCTCTTGTGGACGAGGTACACAATGGAAGTCCTCCTGTGGCCCTTGGGAACTGCCCCGAATTCGGTCCTCGCCTTGATATCGGACATACCCTCGAAACCAGGACGCCACTTCCATCGGCCCGTCTTCGGATCTTTGACGAAATAGTGAGCCAACTCGTCTTCAGGCAGCTTGGACCGGGCCTTGACATCTTGCAGGCTGTGAAGAAAACGCCAGGCTTTCGTCATGTACGAAGATTCATCGTCCACGATTTTGAATTCGAGTTTCGCGGTCCTGGCCAGGTTCGCCTTGACCCGATCTACGTACGCCGGGCTCAGACCCGGCAACTCTACGATGATCCGATCCTCGCGACGCATGACCGATGCACCGGACACACCGAACTTGTCTACCCTGTCGCGAATGGTCTGCAGGCCCTGGCGCAGCGAATAATCCTCGAGCTTTTTGGCATAGTCCGGATCGATCCGGAAATGCGCAATCCCCTTGCTCGTGCTCACCGACACCACTTCGAGAAGGGGGGCTCGCTTCGCTCGATAGCCCTTGAGCACAGCACCGGCTTTGGCAATGGCGGCATCCCCGGCATTCTTGAATGTGAACACCAGATCCGGCCCGTCCACGCTGATTTTCACCAGGTCGTTGCACTCATCGTTGTCCGCACGATTGTATTTCTTGCGGAGCCGCTCCACGATGCGATGGCGGATGTCGTCTCCCACCCGCTCCATCTTGTCCTCGATGGCCTCGTCGATATCGACGTGGTATTCGAGATACAGACCACCAGCCAAGTCGAGGCCCAGCAAGACCTCCTTCTTGGTCCACCACTTGGGCAACTTGCTCGAACCCATCACCGTTGGCGCCAGGTTGTACAAGGACCAGCCAACCAGGAGCAAGACGCCGATCACTTTGAGATACCACTTGCTCTGCATGTCACTTCACCTAAAAAAGGGGTCGCTACTTTTTTCCGGAATCCTGGGTATACTTGGTGGAAAGGGCACTGCGCAGCACCTTTATCCGGACCTTCTCCTGGATTTCGAGCACCACAAATGGATCTCGGAATCCAGTGATTTTTCCCAGCATTCCACCCTGGGTTAACACCCGGTCTCCCACTTTCAACTGGTCGAGCATCTCTTGATGCTCTTTTTGCTTTTTCTGCTGCGGCCGAATCAACATAAAATAGAAAATGGCAAACATGGCCACGAGCATGATCAGCGTGCCGTATTGCCCCATGCAGCCGGCCTGCCGCTTCTTCTTCGGCGCCGACTCCTCGGGAGCTTCTTCCTCGTCACCAGCCGCCTGGCTCGTTCCATCTTCACCGGCCATACCATTCCGGCCGGCCTTCTGGTCTGCCGCGCCTGCACCTGCATGGGCGCTGCGGTCACCCGCAGTTCCGCCCTGACTGGCGGCAGCTCGCGCGGCGGGAACAGATGCTGCAGGAGCCATGCCCGACGGGGCTGCAGGGGCCATGCCCGACGGGGCTGCAGCGGCCATACCAGCCGGGGCCGCTGCTGTCGCACGCACAGCCGGACGAGCCGCCTTGTCACCCGTCTGTGCGGAGACCGACCCGCCGGCCGTCAACACAATCGAAAGCCCCAGGAATGCGAGGCTCTTTGCTCCGAATGTCACTGAAATTCCTCCTGGTTCCACAAACAACAAGAGCCGACGCCACATCCCTGTCGATGCATCGACAGGCGGCAGTCGACCCACCCGACGTGCCTTCTCGATGGCGCCGAGGAGACGGCGCTTTTTCGCCGGCCGGGCGCACTTTGCGCATCACTAGCAAATTCGCCCCAGGGGGTCAACACAATTGACGGTGGTGCCTGGGGGGCAAAATCAGTCGATGACATCCAACTCGACACGCTGGACCCGACCGTTTCGGAGTCGCAACATGGTCACATGCGACGCATCTTTCAGAGACCTCCAGAGGTTCCAGAGATCCGCGGGGCGCTCCACCACTCTGCCGGCCAGAGCGAGGATGACATCTCCAGGCTGCAACGCCATGGCAAGGCAAGGATCGCGGACATCCAGGACGAACCACCCCCGAAAGGGCCCTTTGCCGCGCTTTGGATAGCGCCTTAATTCCACCCGTGCAAGGAGATGTCCTGGTCCGGCCTTCAAATATCGTGAAAAAACCGTCCGCTAGACAGTATGAGGGCCGGCTGTCTCACAGCGCAGCGCGGGCCCCGAAACGCTCTTTCCGGCAATTGGGGAAGCAACCGGACTGGGTGTCGTGGATCGTCGTGCGGCTTCTCCGCGATGGCTGCATCCGGAGACAACGGCGAGCCCAAGGCCCAAGAGCAAAACCGGAGCATGCCGCCGCCCTGACCAGCCGGCCCAAGTCCAACTTTTTTCCCAAACGCGCAATTCTCAATCACCCTTTTGTCGTGGAGCGGCCTCGGTGGAAAACTCTTTTTCCGAAAAGACCAGCGCCGTATATACCATAAACGTCGCTCCATGGCGCCATGCGTCAGTGGACAGCCCGGCTTTCCGACTCAAGTGACTCAATGTCTGTTCCAGGTTCCACTGTTGCTCCGGCGCCACCTGTGGCAGATAGGTGGCACGCCTTCCGTCCTTGTGCAAGATAATCCCGTGACAGCCGAGTTTGATGGAATCAGGCCCTGGAACGGGAACAGGAACTGAGAGTACCGAAACTTCGATTTCGATGAGGGGAAGCTCTGCAGGCTGCACCGGATGAAAGCGCCGATCCCGGAGCGCTGCGTTGCGGGCGTTGTTGATCACTGCGCGGTAGAGCGGCTCGATGGGCTGGAGATATCCAATGCAGCCCCGAAGCCTACCGTTCTCATTCAGTGTGACGAAGGCCCCCATGGCCCTTCGCAGTCCATCGGTGATCCTGAGGCCCTCGGTGAGCTTTCTCTCATCGATCCGCCCCTGGTTTCGCACCGACTGTTCCACGGAACGTCGCGCCAACAGGAGCAATGTCTTCTTTTCGTCCTTCGACAGGAAATCATCATCCTTGTCACAGGTTGGAATCTTCATGGCCGACCTCCCCAATCCATGGCGCGCCGACTTCGCGGTAGTGTCCTTCCTCCGACTGGTGGATGACCGTCGCGTTTCGGCCCTGCGACAGCCTGCAAGCACGAACAGGCCCGTGAGCAACAGACCACCCAAGAACTCGTGGGTCCTCATGATCTCACCTCTCTTGGACCGTGGTATCTACGCCCCCGGCGAAGGGTTGGTACCCATACCGCGGCCCCCTGTGGGTAAAATCCGAGGAGGCCACGAACACCGTGGCGCCATCCAGCAATGGCACCAGCGGCCTTGCCAGGGCATCGAGTTGCTGCGCAGAAACGAATCCCACGAGCATGGGAAGAATCCGCAGGCCTGGCTGCACGAGTTTCAACAGGGGCATCTGCATCTCGAGGGAATGCTCCTGTGCATGGGCCTTGGCCAGGAAACCAAACCCTCGGTGTTTCCTCAAGGCCTGGGCAGCAGCCTCATCCAAAGGCAATGGGCCAAACGGCGTCTGGTAGGCTCGAAACTCGCCCACCGACACGCCTCGAAAGCCCACGTGATGACTCACCCCGAGGAGCACCACCCGACGGACTGTCTTGTCCAACCCCAAGAGCTTGTATCCATGCGCTGCCGCCCGCCCGGAGAAACGATAACCTGCATGCGGAGAAATCAGCGCCAGCAGGGGGCCACCCAATTCAGGCACCTTGGCGTCATTCAAGAAGCCATGGAGCATCCTGCGCAAGACGGGAGCGTTTTTCGGGTACCAGCCCGGCCCCGTGACCATGGGCCTCACAGGCAGGTCCGCCCCTTTACCATGACCGGAAGCCGAGACATCGCCCCGGCCCTTTCCCGCCTCTGCAGCCGACGTCCTGGAGACTGGGGTGACTCTTCCTTGCGAGGAGTGTGCGCGCCGGACCCCGTTTTTCGAAAAGAAGGCAATCGAATAGTAACTCACCGTGTTGGTCCAGTCTCCCGTGGTGTCTCCGGACGTATAGTAGTCCAGGACCCGCACCCCGACAGGCAGGCCGGAATCTTTGAGCACCGTGAGCATCACCGCAATGGGGTGAATCCCACAAATCGTGATCCCCGTTCGCTTCCTGTAGGCGAGCAACCCGGGCCCGTCGAGTTTCTCGATGAATTGGAGCGCTCCCTCGTCGAGCCGCCGTATCTTCTCTCTGAGACTCGATGACTCCGCCGACTTTGCGCCAGTCGTTCGCTCCGCACCACCGGACCTGGCGGAAGAATGCCTGCATGCACCAAAAGCAACCACAAGGACCGTCGGCAACATCCAGAATATCAACCGTCGCGAAAATCGCTCAGCCCACATAACGTTCCTCCGCCAGGAAAGCCGCTAACCCGCCAGGTCACTCGACTCGGCCAACATCTGTTCGGACAGCACCACGACATGGTCCGGCCCTTGCCCCCATGGGTCCATATCCCCGGACGCGCCACCGGCATGTGCAGTAGGACCACCTGATCGGCTTCGTCTGCTTCTGCCCGAGAGCAGAGAAATCACCGACAGACCGCTGCTCCCGAGGACGACCGGAAGCAGGAGAAACTGCCTGCGGGTCATCCTGCGTTCCCCTTGCGGCCTTCTCGACGATTCCAGTCGCGTCCCGACTCTCCCTGCAGGCCCTCTGCATATCTCCCCGGGCCCCCCATCATCCCTGTCCCAGCCATCTCGTTCGACAAGCGTCATTTCCACACTCCTGCTATGGGATGGCCGCACCGGCCACAGTGCCCATCCTGGAGGTCTGTCGCAGTGACGGTAAACCCATACCTCGAGACCACCCTGTGACCGCATGCCGGACAGAAGG
>CAZIJS010000131.1:0-12338 GCA_964539505.1 uncultured Myxococcales bacterium | reverse complement strand
GGCATCGGGCAGTCTGGCATAGAACCGGAAATCCAGGCTCGCAAATTCCTGCGAGAGTTCCGAAAAGACCTGGCGATCCAAGGTTTTTCCCACGAGCCCCAATGCCTGCAACAATGGGATCAATTCGGGACGTCCCGCCACCTGACGGCTCGCAGCCGACAAAGCCGGCGCAGCGGCTTCCATCACCTTGAGCAAGGGGGGGATCACCGTGGCCATGAACCGTCGGCCGAAAACCGTCTCGAAGGGGCGCCCCGACGTTCCGTTGAGAAAAATCAAGCCCTCGAAGAGTTCCGGGCGACTGCGATACAGTTCCAGGTTCACCTGGGTGCCCATGCTCCAACCCAGAAAGACGGCACGGTCCACACCGAACCGGTCCAGCAGGGCCATCATGTCGTCGGCATGGACCTCGACCCCCAGTCTGTCCGGGTCGGATGGTACATCCGACCCGTAGAGCCCCCGGTAATCCCAACAAAGAAACCGATACCGGTCTGCAAGTCGCTCATAAATAGGACGCCATGCGGGAAACGTCCCGCCCAGCCCATTGGCGAGGACCAACCAGGGGCCCCGACCCACCGCCTGGTAGGCCAGACGCGTGCCGTCCCGGGCATGAAAGAAGCCCTGCTCCACCGCCGGGGCGGCGAAGTCGCTCACAGACCCTGCTCCTTGGCGAAATCGATGAGAATCCCTGCGACCTCGGCCCCGATCCTCGCCTGGGCTTCCTTCGTCGAGGCGCCCACATGCGGCGTCACCGACACCAGCGGATGCCCCACGAGATCGCTGTTGGGCTCTGGCTCCGTCTCGAAGACATCCACGCCGGCACCCCACAGATGACCATTGTCGAGGGCCTCGATGAGCGCCTTTTCGTCCACCACCCCGCCCCGGGCGCAATTGACCAGGACCGCCCCCTTCTTCATCTTCGCCAGCTCGGCTGCGCCGATGACCGGTCCTTGTTCCTTGATGAAGGGCACGTGGAGACTCACGAAATCAGACGTGGAGAGCAGTTCGTCCATGCCCACCATCTCCACGCCCTCCAGCGGGCTCGTCGAGACGAACTTGTCGTGGGCCTTGACCGTCATTCCGAGGGCCATGGCCTTGCGCGCCAAGGACTGTCCAATCCTGCCGATGCCAATGATACCGAGTTGCTTGCCCGCCAATTCGATGCCTTTGTATTTTTTCTTGTTCCACTCGCCCTTGCGCATGGTCACATTGGCCGCATACACGAAACGGGCCACGGAAAACATGTGGGCCAGGGCCAGTTCCGCCACGCTGTCGGAAGAAGCAGCAGGAGTGTTTCTGACCAGAATCCCGTGCTCTTTTGCCGTTTCGACATCGATGTTGTCGATACCCACACCACCACGGACGATGATTTTCATGTCCTTGGCCGCTTCGATGGCCGCTCTGCGAAACTTCGTCGCCGACCGCACCACGGCGGCATGGTATCCGGGAACCGTGGCGATGAGTTCCTCGGGAGACATCCCGGTCTTCACGGTCACATCCAGCCCAGCCTGCCTCATCTGTTCGATTGCCCTGTCGTCCACCTGGTCACACACCAAAACTTTCATGATATCCTCCGTCTCGACATGCTCCATCCCCTGTCGGCGGCACCTGCCCATCGCCCTGCTGCGATGCATCGACCGGGCATCGGCGCAGCACGAACCTGATTTCGTGCGACTATAACAATAGGCCCACAAAGTGCAACCGATCCAGGATTTGTGACGCCTGTCGCCATACCGGCCCTTGGGCGCGAAAAAAGCCTGGGAGAGAATCGATACGAACAATGGAGTTTTGGTAGAGCGGAGACTTGGAAAGAGGCAGACCAGGAAAGAAGGCACTGGGAAAGAGGAGGATTCGAGAACCAGGGAGAATCAGAACTTGAAGACCAGGCCGAGGCGAAGTCTGGCCGCCACGTCAGCGTCTCCCGTGAGCAGGGGCACGCCCTTCATGTTCTCTTTTTCCGAGGGCGTGAGTGCCGGCTGGCTGCTGTCGAACGCACCATCCGCCCCGTTGCCTTTGTCCTTGGCCTTGCCCAGCACGAGCAGACTGGCGTCGGCGAACAGGGCCAAGTGCCTGGTGAGTCGCCATTCTGCTCCAAGGCCGCTCTCGAAACCCACCTGATTGTACGTATCCTTCACGCCATCCACCTCGAAGGTGATGATGTCGGCTACCAGGGCGCCCCGCACGTATGGGGCCACGATCCACCGGGGGAAGGGGAAATACATCAGGCCCACGGTGAAGGTGGCATCTCGCCGATTGAAATTTTTTGCATCCTTGTTGCATCGCGTACAAGACGTCAGACCGGAAACCGTGGCCGTAAGCGCCAATTCCCGCAGGAAGCGATACCGAAACTGGAAGCCGGCGCCGGCCAGGGCCCCATCGGCATACAGGGGTGAATCCACGTATCCCCCGATGGTCAGCCCGAGTCTCATGGCGCGAGGCACCACCATGACCCTGGGTGGGGGGGGAGGCACGGCCACGGCCCGGGCGGGAGGGGGAGGCGGTGGGGGAGGATAGGCCCGGGCCACCCGTCTTCGATGCCTGCACACGGTATCGTGGGTCGTGACCAGGGGCCCGATACCCACGCTGATGATCGGAGTGTTCACCGACAAGACCGGACCAGACACCGTTACGTCTTCACAAGATGTCTGGGCACGGGCCTTGGTTGCAGGCCAACTCATTGCTGAGACGACTAATACGAGAAAAACACGGCGCATGGCTCACTCCTTTCGTTCTCGAACCCTTTGCCCGTCTACCAAGCAATCACCGTGCCACAAATACGCATGAGCTCCGATTTGTGATTCCAAGCGCCATCCGAACCGAGAATTCGCCATGGAACGGGCCCCGTTCGAGTCTCACCCGGCAATCGCGCTCCCCAGCGATCCCCAGTCGAAAGAACCATACCATGAACGCTGGTTCACAGTCACCCGGTTCCGCCCCCCAACGAAGGCTCCAACCGGCAAGGGAGTCGATCCCGGCTGTTTCCTGGACCAGGTCCTGTTCCAGAGCGAAAACAGGCCGACTCCCCCGCGAATCGATCCTTTCGAACCATGGGATGCAGAACATTGGTTTTCAATCACTTCCAGCGCCTTTCGAACCAGAAGATTCAGAGTGATTCGAACCAGGGGGTGCAGAACGCTTTCGGCCAGATGAAGGCCAGCTTTTTCCCCTCGCGCGGCAGACGGCATCCAGCCGCCACCGCTCATCGGCACAAAGGACTCGACAGACCTCATGTTCCAGCGCCCTGTGTGACGAACAAATTCTTCGGAATGCCGCCACCCTGCCCTGGGCATGGACCTTGGCACGATGGAGCACGGCAAAGGGAAGGTCCAACAAAAATCCCTTGTCCTCCCCTGTCACGGCCAACTCCAGACCAGATCGCCTGGCATCCAACTCCCGACGCAGATCCGCCAGGGCAACTTTCCCAGGGCCTGTTCCACTGGCCGACAGCGCGGCCAGAAACTCGTCCAGAACGCGCAACCGCACGGCAGCCGCTGCCGCGTCTCGAGGCTTGCGATCCCTCTCGGTGCCCGCTTGGGCCAGGATCCAGGAGAGAGATTTTCGGACCACCCTGTAAAATCGCTGGATGTGTCTTGCGGATCGACAGCAACCCGAGGCCAGACAAGCGCCCAAAACCACCAGGGGAGTGCCGGGAGCCGGCGATCCAAACTCGCAATGCCCCGGCCTGGCCAGGGCCATGGCCATGGCCCTGGCTCGCCCCAGTGAACTCCCAGGCCCGGGAGCCATGTCCGAGGCCAGGTCTTCGAGCAAGTCCCGAGCCCCTGGGTGGGCCCGATCCGTGACCCAGTGGCGCAAGGATGTCCAGGCCGCAGCCGCCAATGGATCGGAACCGGTTGCAGCCAGCAACAACAATGTCCTGGGGGCCTGGGCCCGCTCTACGAAGCGAAGCGCATTGACAGCCGCAATGGCTGCAAGAGGATCCGAACTCGTGGTGGCCAGGAGCAACGCCCTCACCGATGCCATGGGACGAAACGGTCTGGCGTCGAGGCTCGACTTGCGCAGATGATCGAGGTCACCCCGGGCTCTGCGCGCAAGCTGCAGAAATGCCTGGACCCTGGAACGCCAGGTTGGCGAAAGAGAGCTGGACAGACGCTGCAATTGCTCCATATCCACATCTGCCAGGGCCTCCCTGGCATCCCTCTCGATCAACCGCTGCTCCAGGACCCGGGCTGATTGCGCACCAAAACGTTGGAGGAAGGCAGAGACATCTCGATGTGTGCCATATCGAAGAATACGTCGCCCCCAACGGGCTGCCAGCCACCGCCGGACCTGCTCGGCCCTGACCGAACGAGGAAACTCTGTGACAAAGGCTTCGAGCAAAGACCGTGATGCATCGGGCCCCAGCCGCGCAAATACGGTTTTCTCCAGGAGGGTCCGCAAGTCCCGCGCGTGGGGATTGTCTGGAAACCGAGCGAGATACGCACGTATCTTGCCGGGATCAGGACGTGTGATCAAATTCGCGGCCAAAAGATCGCCAAGCGCCCGCTCTGCCCTGCCTGCCAAGGGGGAATCCCCGTAACGGATAAGAAACCACTCCCAGAGCCATCGACTCCGACTCTTCTCCGCCTTCGCAAATCGGAGTCTCATGAGCCTGCGTCCCGCCTCGTCGGAAAACAGACCCTTGGGATGCGCAGCGAGGAACCAACGCCAAGAAGCGATGTCGTCTCGCTCCTTGGCCATCTGAAAATGAATGCGTTCGAGACGACGCTCCAAAACAGACTTTTTGCGACAACCTCGACAAGCCACCAAGGCGGCTCTCACCCTCTGCTCACGGCCGATCAGTCCAGCAGGATACCTGGGCCCTACGGTCCTGTGCCGACAGCCGCCCTCAATCAATGCGACCCCGAGAAAAAAAACCACAATGCCCTGTTTCATCCACCAGGGCACAGTGCCTGAACGCAGAGTTCTCATGGAGACTCCACCAACAGATGGCCGTCTTTCATGGAGACTACCACCCGACCTGTCCTGCCCTGCCCAAACAGATCGAAGGCCACGGATTCGAGGTGCGCCATGAGCAGAGTCGCCAGCCCCCTGGCGCCTGTCTGGCGGCGTAGGGCTCTCTTCACGACATGGTCGAGCACCTCGTCGCGGACATCCAATTCGAGACCTTCGCTGCGGAATTCCTCCGACAGTTTCGCCACCACGTTTTCAACAAGGATCTCCTTGAGGGTGTCGGCGGCAAGGGCGTCGAAGGGCACGATCCTGGTGAACCTGGCAATGAGTTCGGGCAGAAAACCATACTTGTAGAAATAGTCTACGTGTTCCAGTTCCGTCTGGCTGTGGCCCCGCCCAAAGGTTTCTCCGTCCTCATGGTCCGCCCCGCGGCCGAACCCGATGGACTCCTCGGTCCTGTGCTGACGGATCACCTCGTGGAGCCCGGAAAAAGCACCGCAGGCCACGAAAGCCACGTCCGCCGTGGACATGGTGAGATACTCTCCATACGTCGACATTCCCAGCTCGGTGGGCACGACGACCTCGGTATCTTCGAGGAGCTTGAGTAATTCACGCTGCACCCCCAGGCCGGTCACGTCCTTCGTCGTGCCAGCTCCTGCGAAGACCGCGTTGTTCTTGCCCGAAGCGAGCTTGTCGAACTCATCGATGCACACAATCCCCACAGAAGCCCACATGACACTGTTGCCCGCTGCATGGAGCAGTCTGGTCAAGATGGAATTCGTGTCCTGCCCCACGTATCCTGTCTCGCTGTATGCCGTGACATCCACCAGCACGGTGGGGAGTTTGACCACCTCTCGAAACAGCAGTTCGATGAGATAGGTCTTCCCGCATCCCGTGGGCCCCACGAAAAGATAGTTACTCTTCGGAAGCACCCGTTCTCTGGGAACATGCTCCAGATAGAGTTTTTTGAGCCGTCTTACATGACGATATGCAAACAGACAGGCCGCCTTTCTGGCATCAGCCTGTCCCTTGTAGCCCAGCCTGGTGAGCTGTTCGTCCATCTCCCTGGGCGACACGAGAGGCAATCGGCGCAGGTGCGCCAAGAACCGCTCTGTTTCACTGACCTTGAATGGTTTTTCCATAGAATCTCTCCGAACCCGCGTTCCCAAACCGTCAGCCGAGCCACTTTCCCATCATGACCCAGCTCGTCTCACAAGCAAGTGTTCAAATGCTTCCATCCACCGAGCCGCATAACTCGTCTACAGACCAGTCGGAATCTCCTGCTCCTCGTCGTCTCCCACGGCCCGGCCCAGGTCGATGTTCGCACGACGCAACCGTGCCGTCAGCACGCGCAGGATCCCGCGGGCGATCTCATGCTTTTGGGCCAGCAGCTCATCGAAATCTTCACCGCGGATCTTGAGGAGTTCCACGTCCGTCCCAGA
Source organism: uncultured Myxococcales bacterium (assembly GCA_964539505.1). GTDB lineage: Bacteria > Myxococcota_A > Polyangia > HGW-17 > SLPX01 > CAZIJS01. Next base: position 5,988 of record CAZIJS010000131.1, on the reverse strand, counting down.
GCGGGCATCGGCGCTGCGCGGCTCTGCATCCAACAAAGCCATCTCTCCGAAGCACTCCCCAGAGCCCAACTGTGCCACTGTTCTGCCGTCTACCACGATCCGTACAGTGCCATCGAGCACCAGATACATGGCATCACCTGGATCCCCACGTCGAAAAATCGTCCTGCCCGAGGGCAGTGAGACCTCCTCGGAGATCTGTGCCACCCGTCGGAGTTCTTCGCCGCTCAATTCGGCAAACATTCCGACGCCCTTGAAAAACAACATCTTTTCTATCAGGGATCTCATGTGACCCTTACCCTCCGAACCAGGGACGTCCTTGCAGCAGCCGACCTTGTCAGGGAGTTCGTAACACAGGAACCACTTGAGCTCCACCGAAGAGACGCGACAAGCAGTCTCGAAAGGACGGGATCGAGCCTGCTCGAACGCTGTCACCAAGGCATCGGGCAGATCTGCGGGAAACGGCGGTTCAATGCCATCGAGCAGCGACACCACGGCGGGCGCCAGGGATTTCGGACAGAGTTGATCGATGAGTTCGACGGCCCCGGCCCGATGCCTGGCCGACCCGCGCTCCATATTCGACCAGATCCTCTCTGCGGCATCTCTCTCCAAAAAAAGACTGGTCATGGCCACAACCTTCCTGGATGTCTGCCGCATCTGATGCTCCAGCTCCTGCAGAAAGACCCGGGGAGCCAGGCCCTGGTCCTCGATGCCACGGCGTATGCCGGCCTGAACGAATCCCTCCCGGACCTCAGCCAGAATCAGTGACTCGAGTTCCTCCGTCCTTGGTCGTCCATCACGCCGCAAGAGTGCTCTGGCCGCCCTGATACGCACCGGCGAACTCGGATGACGCATCAAGCGCCACAAAATCTCCCGGGCCTCCTCTTCGGGCCTTGCCGCAAGCACCGCAATCACGGCTTCCACCTGCTCGTGCGGGGAATCTGGATTGTGTACCACAACCTCGATGGGAACGAAAACCTCGGGACCGAGTCGACCGAGAGCCTCCACCGCCTCGGCGCGACTGCGTCGATCCAAGAGTGCCTCTACCAGGGGGCCTGCCAGGTTGCCACATCCAAGTTTTCCCACGGCCTGGGCAGCCTCGGCTCTCACGGTCCAGGATTCATCGGCAAGAAGCGACGCCAGCAGGTCGGAGGCCACGCCCGTTTCCATGAGGGCCATGGCTCGGGACAGATCCAGGCGGTCACCGACAACAGCCGACCGACAGAGCACTTCCAGCGTTCTCCGGCCTGCCGAAACGACATCTTCGGAAGTCGAGTCCTCCACACCGCCGGGATGGCCACCCTCCGACCCTCGATGTCTGGAATCATCGAGAAGCAACAAGGCCGCACAGGCCCGCACCAACGGCCTGGCATCGGAGAGCTTCTCCCGGGCAGCATCGAGCCCCGTCCCCATTTCCGTCAGGAGGCGAAGCCCCACCGACACCACTTCACCGTCTGCATCGGCAAGGAGCCGTCCTGACAGCCCATCGAAAAAAAGCGCGTCCTGCTCCAAGAGCAGCCCGGCGGCCTGTCGCCGCAAGAGCACATGGGGACTGGAGAACGCATCCTGGAGCACCGGCCGCATCAGGGCCGGGGGCATATCGGACAGCAGGCGCAAGGCAAAGACACCTTGCCGCTCGCCACCTTCCCGGACAGCCCTTCGACAAGCCTCGATCATTGTCTTGTCCGCCGCCACGTGAAATCCCTCGGCTCCTGCGGTATCCAGGCTCAACGCCCCCCTGGCCAAGGCAGACTCGAGGGCAGACACATAGGCCCGCTTGCCACGCAGCCCGAACCACAATGCACAGGCACCTGCGCTCACCGCCACCATGGAGACCACGTTTGCAGAGTCGAGTCGATCCGCAAACAGGACGAGGGCAAACGCCGCCGTCCCGTAGGCCACCGGCGAGACGACTCCTTTGATCAAGGTCATGGCAGCCAACTTGGTCTGGCGGGCCACCGGAGTATAGAGGGACTGAACTGCCGGACTGTAGAAAGCAACTTTGAAGAGACGGTCCATAAACCGCAGTCCCACCAGCGCCCAGAATACAGGAAAAAGCACCACGTAGAGCACCCCCCCCACCGCAAGCAACCCCGGGACCATGGCCGCGGCGGATGCCCCCCCCATTTTACTGAGCACACGCCCGCTCACCAAGCCTTGGGCTAGGCCCTGGGCCACCCCCAACGAAGCCACGAACCAGCCCAGAAACGAAGCCAATTCCCTTGCGTTGTATCGTGACTGGAGATCCGAAAGAAAGGCGAAATTGAGAAACTGCTGGGCCACAATCATCAAGACCGTGGCCAGGGTGAAAACTCGCAGGAGATCCACGGCCCAAAGGTTTTTGAGTCCATACCCCACGCCGGACAGAAAGCCTCCCTCAGATCGACCGACAGCATCGACGAGCCGGCCATCCGAAGCATCCACATCCAGGCCGACCGCACGATAGAAAACCGCGGCCCCCACCGCAGCAGTCACGACGAACCAGACCACGTCTCTCGGATGAAGGCCCCCATGAACCAAGGGAGAGATCACCACTCCATTGACCAGGTAGGCTCCGCTGGCGCCCAATCCCACCACGGGAATGACCCGCCTGGCCTGCCTCGGATCACAGAGGGAGTTGACGACATTCCAAGCCACCACCACGGACAGCAGGGAAGCCGCCTCCACGATGAGATACACAGCGAAGCCGGACCAGGAAACCCGCTGGAGGAAAAGACGCCAGACCACCAAGAAAACAGCCACCGCTGCAAGGGTACCCGCCACGAGCCGCTGCCTGCGAACCTGGCGCACGAGCCCGGCAAACCCAAGGGAAACAGCCCCCACGACCAATGCTGACAGAAGAAAGGCCCGCCCAATGGCCTGTCGCCCATATTCGGACAAGAAGACAGAATACTGGAGGACTTTGCCGGATGCCTGGATCGAATGACACAAAAATACGAAAAGGCCCAGGCGCAACGCCAAGGCCCCCTCGCCTCTCTTGAGACCAAGCAGATTCTGAACGAATCCTGCCATGGAAACAGGAATCTTACCTGCACGCACGAAGAACCAGTGGTGCCGCCCCTTCCACTAGTTCTCCTCTCTGCTCTGGCTGTCTTTGTTGCTGGACTTGATGGACAGAATCTCTGCCGCACCGGACACGGTCTCCATCAAGGCGTTCTTGACCTTCTGGCCCGCTTCCGCCGACACGTTGGATGCGGCATCGATGGCCGACTTGACCGAAGTCTGGAGCACCTCGGTGGTTCCGAGGCCCACTTTCTTGGCACCTTCCAAGGCACCGGTCACCGCGGAAACTGCCACCTGTCCCACGTCCTGGCCTCCCTTGGCAGCAGTCTGGACCGCCGCGCTCACCGATGTCTGAATCGCCTCGGTGACCGACGACGACGTCTTGGAAACCCCTGTCACGATGCCGGTGATGGTTTTCTCCGTGACCTCTCCCAGGCTCCCGCCCACTTCGGCACCTGCCTGGACCGCTTCCCCCACGAGCCTGGCCAAGGCCTTTTCCATGTCGGTGCCCACTTCAGCGAGGCCCTGGACCACTCCACTGACCACATTTTTCAGCGCCTGGATCGCTCCCACCGTGGTCTCCGAAGCTCCCTGGAAAGTCCCCGTGAGGAGCTTGACCCCAACTTTGATGGCGTCTGCCCCGGACTCGTCGGCAGCATTGATGGCCCCCCGAGCCGCAGAAGCCGTGGCCTGCCCCATTTGAGCGGCCAGTTCCAATGCAGCCTGAATGGTCTCTTGCAGCCGCGTCACCACTGTTTCCACCACGGTCTTGGCCACCTCATCGGCATCCTTGACCGCCTTGACCACGACTCCCTTGACCACATCCGTGAGCCAACCGAACGCAGACTCTCCCTGGACGACTTTTTCTTTGAGATCCATCGCTTTCCTCCTTGTCCAATCCACCTGGTGTGGACCCAAAACACATTTTTCTCGAAGGCCCCTTTCCTTCCGTCATGGCGATTTTTACACCAACTCACCGCAAAAGTCGAACCCACAAGTCCAACCCACGAGTCGAATCCACACAAAGACAATATTGTGAGATTTTGGAGTCGAGACGCTCGTTATTCGCGAAACGGTCACGGAGTGCCATGATTCTTCGCAGTAGATTTTTTTGATAATCAGCATACATCAGATTTTGTACGTCTAAAAAATTTTGGTATTTGTATATTTCGTGTTGACGCAGGGCGAAAAAGCACCTATGCTTTCCGTTAGGTTTGAAGAATTTGGTATTATCGGGCGTCGGTTCGTCTCCCTCTGCCTGTTTGGGAAACGGTAATTCCGCGCCCTCCCCTTTTTTTCGGGGCTTGGCCCCTTTCGGCTTGCAACGAGGCCGACATCCTCACAAAGGTTTGTCGGCCTCGCTGTTTTTTGCCCCCAAATCGTCTTCCCCTTGCCCCAGTCCGCCCCACTCCTAATCCAACGCCTGGCCATCCATTGCCCTGACCATGCGATCGTCGAGAAGACTCACGAAGGCGTCCAACCCCTGGCGGCGTCCCTTCATTTCTCCCGCCAGCGTCTTTGCCTTGTCGATGAGTTCCCTGGTCCTCGTCCGGGCCATCTCCCCGAACTCCTGGTGCTCCTGGTCAAGGACATCGTCGATGTGCTGAAATGCCAGCCCCAGGGCATTGCCCAGGGACCGCATGCGCTCCACATCCTCTGGCTGGGCTTCGGCCAGCAGCGCACCAATGACGGCCGAAGCCTCGAACAGGGCGGCGGTCTTGCCCAGATGCACCCGCTCTATGTCCCGGAAGGTCCAACTGTCGCTGGCATCCAGGTCCAGGTCGAGCTGCTGTCCTCCCACGAGCCCATACCATCCCGCAAGGCGCGCCAACTCTGAAATCGCCTGCAGTTGGACGAGGCGCTCAGGAGGGGTGGCCAGGGCATCGAAAGCCGCGGTGAGCAATGCATCGCCTGCCAGGATGGCGGTGGCCTCACCAAACGCCTTGTGGCACGAGGGCCTGCCCCGGCGCATGTCGTCGTCATCCATGGCAGGAAGATCGTCGTGGATGAGTGAATAGGCATGAATGAACTCCACAGCCGCCGCACCAGCCAAGGCCTGTGCGGCTTCCGCCCCACAGGCCTCACAGGCCGAGAGCACGAGCATGGGACGCAAGCGCTTGCCCCCTCCGAGCACAGCATACCGCATGGCCTCACCGAGACGTCCCGCCTGCTCCTTGCTCCCCTCACCCGGCAATCGCCGATCGAGTTCCTCTTCCACCATGGCGTGATACCGCTCGAACACGCTGTGATCGCTCATTGCTCCAACCTCCTCTCGTCATGCCCAATCGACAGCACCGACGCCCCAGGCACCATCCCGGCGTCTCCTTCGCTTCCTGGGCCAGGGACCCGTCGGACTCTTAGCGCAAGAACGAATGTTTTACAAATGAAAATGTCATTCTACTTGACAGCATTTCGTTTTGTTACTAAGGCACAGAGTCACAACTTGGAACGGAGACAGACAAGATGACAAAAGAACGTCTCATGCGCCTCAGAGAAAAAATAAACCACATCAACATGGAAATCCTCGAGCTTTTGTCCGAACGGGGGCGGCTCGTCAACCTGGTTTGCGAACAGAAGCAGCAATCCGGTGAGCCCATTTTCGACCCGGAACGAGAAGTTGCGATGCTCGAAGACATCGTGGAAGCCAACCGCGGACCGTTTCCCGACCACGTAATCCGAGGTGTTTTCAAAGAGATCTTCAAGGCCTCGGTCCATTACATGGAAACAAAGACCGTGGAACAGATGCTCGTGGCCAAGACCGCCGACAGGCCGGACAAGGTGATCGATGTCCGCGGATTCGAAATCGGACGGGATCCCTTCTTTATTGCCGGTCCCTGTGCCGTGGAGAGCGACGAGCAGATGGATGCCGTGGCAGCCCGGCTGGCAAGCATCGGAGTACCCATCATGCGCGGCGGCGCGTTCAAACCGAGAACCTCTCCCTACGCCTTCCAGGGCCTCGGGGTCGAGGGACTCAAGATGATGCATGGA
>CAZIJS010000130.1:0-12415 GCA_964539505.1 uncultured Myxococcales bacterium | reverse complement strand
TTTTCAACGGCCCGAAGGGCAATACCGCGGCCATTCTGGCGGGCTGGCCGAGCAGACGACCCAGGTGCCCACGCCCAGACACCTCCAGGATCACCGTGTCGAAACCACCTCGCGACGAAGAGGCCCGGCAATGGTGCCAGGCACGGCCCAGCATCGCCAGGCCCGCAAGGCCCGGCAATGCGTCCAGCAGGCCCCTGACCGAACGGGATCGAATCAAAGCCTTGACGATCCGACTGTTTCCCAACCGCAGCCTGCCGAAATCCTCCAGGGCCTCCCAGAGTTGCAGGCGCCCCACCCAGAGTCCAGGCGCCCAGTCCAGCTCCATGGGCTCGCGTTCCAGTACGGTCCCCACCAGGCGCGCCAGGGAATCGCCGTCCGAAGAGAGCACGAGACAGCGACGGCTCTTCGAGAGGAACAGGCCGAGTGCAGCGGCCAGAGTCGTCTTGCCACTGCCCCCTTTTCCCGCCACAAACAAGAGCGCATCCATGGCCCACTGGTCCATTGCTTGGTCAGACATCCCCATTTTTTCGCGGGAGCAGGCCACGGTGATCAACGCGAGCGGTTTCCCATGACGAAATCGTGGAGCAGCCCGCGTGTCTCATCGGTGAGATCCAGGAATTGGACACCCACCCCAGGGGGAGAACGCCGGCCAGCGGTTTCCGAAGCCCCCACCCTCCAGGTGACGCGGCAGGGAAACTCGACCTCGCCATGGCCCGGCAACTCGAACTTGAGCTCCAATCGGGTTCCCACGGCCGGGGGATCGAGCGTCTCGATGAAGGCGCCGTCGGACGACAGGTTGTAGACACCACCGGTGACCCAGTCTCCATCCGTGCGGTACGACGCGCCAAAGCCGCCGTAGATGCGTTTTTTCCGACGAAAGGCCCCCTTGCGGGAAAAGACCAGGTCATTGGCCGCGAACACAATCTCGGGGACCCGGACACCCAGCGCCAACAGGGCGTTCTCCGTCAGGTCCACGAACCCCATCATCTCTCCGCCCGGCGGCAGATCGTCACTGACCAGGATCACCCGCCTGGTGGTGGTGCCCATGCCCCTGGCCCTGTCTGCGGCATTGGAACCCAAAAGCCTGGAATGGAGGATCACCACCTGAAAGTCTCGGTCCGAAGCCAGTGCCTGGTCGAGTTGTGCCGCACTGTCCGCGGTGGTCACTTCATAACCGAGACGCCCCAGGACCGCCTCGAGCACCTGGCGTTCCGGGCCTGCGGCGTCTGCAATGAGAATATGGGTTTTACCTTGGGTCGTCATGACGGAACGCAGTATGACACAAAAACTTTGCCAGATCCAGCACCAACAAAAGACCGAAGAAAACGCTGGATACGATCACATCTCCCCGCCCATCTGCATGCGTCGCTTTTGACCTCGGGGAATGGCATAGGTTTCGCCGCGCTCCGGCCTGGTGGGGTCTGGCCGCATGAAGCCCGCCTCTGTAAACGGGCAGCCGAGCTTTGGAAACTCCCTGCGGCACCGAGCCAGCGTCTGCCTGGCCAGGGCCGGTTTTCTGCGCTTTTGATACAAGGTCCCCAGCCTGTCGAGGGCCATGGCCTGAAACCCTCTGCCGTCGCGCCCCAAGGAGGCAGCCTTTCGGTATGCCTCGGCGGCCTGAGCATATCTCCTGCGAGACCAGAGGGCATCACCCAGGATCACCAATGTCCAAGCGCTGTCGGGCTGGAGAGCCAGCGCCCTGCCGGCCACCTGCGCGGCACTGCCAGCCTTGCCGTATGCCAGGAGCGTCTCGGCGAAACGCCGCAGGACCCGGGGGTTGTTTCCCGCCAGGCGCGCCGCCTTCTGGGCCGCCCTCATGGCGCGACCGCTGTGGCCCAGCAGTTCTTCGGCCCGGGACCGCAGGAGAAATCCAGCCGGATCAGTGGGCCTGGCCTGCTCCATCCGCTCGGCAAGCTTCCTTGCCTTGGTATACAGACGTCGAGAAAGCCAGAGCCGGCCCAGCATCCCCGCCGCCTCGAATGCTTTGTTTCCTGACAAGTATCCCTGCACGAGCCCACCGAGTACCGATGCAGCCTGTTCGAGTCGCCCGGACTCGAGCAGAAGGCGAGCCCTCGACAGGGGATCGCCGGCTGACGGTCCAGGACGGCCCCCAGTCCGACTCGATGACAGGGGCCTTGGTCCGCCGCTTGGGGACTGCAGGCCCCGCTGTCCCATGGAAGGCTCCATCCCCGCGCTGTCCCTTGCCGCAGACCCCACATCCCTCACCGGCCCAACCACGCCAGGGGCAGACATCCCATTCGAAGCGCCTTGGGCCTGGGAACGGCCGGCCGACGGTCCCGACCCAGGCGCCGCAGCCGAGGTTGCACAACCGCCGGCCGAGGCCGCCAGCCCAACAGCCCAACAGCCCACGAACAGGACCAGTCTTTCCATCCATCGTCGAGGCACCGAATGATGACCCACTGAAATCAACTCCTTTTCTCAGAGACGAGAACCTGAGCAAAAACCAACCCGCATTGCTTTCGCTCGTCTCTGTCCTCACGATTCGAACCTACCGGACAACAGGCAAAAAACAAGGCGCCAACAAGAAAAAGAGACATGCCGCCCCGTGCCTCGATCACTCGACCGGCCCCCCATTGCATGTCCACATCACTGCCCCACAATACCAGCCGCCCATTCCCAATGACCAACAGGCCCCATCTCCCAGCCGAAACGTCCAAAAATCCGGCCTCTCAGCCTCTCCCGCGCCACAGCACAACTCCCGACAACCCGCGCCTCTCAGCCCAACCCCAACCCCTTCTCTCTCCACGGTCCAAACGACTCAGTCTTCCCGGCGCCGCATCCACAATCCATGCGCCTCGGGCCCCCAACTCCAAGCCTCGCAGCACTCATGCCGTTGAGACGCTCCCCATCGGGTTCTTCGCCAAGGCCGGAATACTCCCGGCGGCAGTGACGCCCAGGTTGACGCACCCCACTCCCCTCGGCTACCCTCTATCGAGAAGTCAAGATTCGGCAGCTTGCCGAAGGACGCAGCGGTCTGCGCCTTTCGGACGACCTGGAGGACCATTCATGGTGCCCAAATTTTTTCTGTTCCTGGTTGCAGCAGCGCTCGTCTCGCCACCCATGCCGGGGTCGGCAAGAGCTGCACAGACAAGCGACAACGAGGCGCAACCCAGGGCCGCGTCCCAGGCCCCACCAGCCAAAGCAGCCCAAGATGAAGGACCCGGCGACACCAAAGACACCCAGTCAAGCGCCAAAGAACCAGAACGAGCCCCGACATCCAGCTCACCGGATGTCTCGGCCCCCGCTCCCCAGCCACGGCTTCAGTCCGGCACAGAAGACGTCGCATTGCCTCCCTCGCCCCTGCCGCCCAGACTGGACCACAAGCATCAATTCGGCCTGGACCTGGGCCTGGGCCTGGGCTACCGCCTCATCAAGCCCTATGGCGACATCTGGTGCGGACAACGGAGCAACGACCCGGACAATCCCAACGAACCCTTCTGCTCGTCGATGAGCCCCCTCTTTCTGGACCTGGGCCTGAGCTTCGGGGTGACCCAATCCGTGGAACTGGTGGCCCACACCAGAGTCGGCCTCACAAAAGACCCCATCAGCGAGCGCCGCCCCATCAGTCTCCTGGGCGGCGTCCGGCTCTGGGTGGATGCCACCGGCGCCTTCAAATGGGCCCTGGGCCTCGAGGCCATGCTCGACTTTACCAAGCAAGATGGAAGCAAACAGCAGCGCCCCACCTATGGCGTTCCCAAACAGGACAGCCTGGACGTCGGCGGCCGCTTCTACGGACAGATTCAATACGACTTTTTACCCTACCTGGGCCTGTACGCGCAGATAGGCGGCCTGGTGGGCGCATTGCGTTGGCTGAGGGTGGAGCTGGAAGGAACCCTGGGCATCCAGGGCCGCCTGCCCCGTTTTTAGCGTTCTAGGCCTGCCATGGAGGAAGCATCCATGATCTACTCGAAGTCCCTTTCATTGATTGCCCTGGTTTTGGCGGTTGCGCCCCTGGCTGCCTGTGAAGGAGCGGCCATCGACCTGGCCTCGGACCGCGCAGTCATTGCCGCAGGAGGCTGCGACGAGGCAGCCGTCACCGCGACTCTGACCATTGGGGGCAAACCCAAGGCCAATGCCCGGATCGAGTTCGAGACCACTGCCGGCTCTTTTTCTCCCACCGAAACGCTCCAGTCTACCTCGGCGGTCACAGACGCAGAGGGCAAGGCCACCGTGAGCCTCTATGCCACCACCTCGGTGGGGACCGCCACGGTGAACGCCTCCTACGACGACGACAACTACTCGGTCACCCAGAGTGTCACCGTGACATTCGGACCACCCACCGGCCGGTTTGCGCCGGTGAGCGACAGCATCTCCCTGTCATGCGATGCCATCAACGTGGGGGCCCTGAGAAACGGAGCCTCTGAAATCGTGGTCCCATGCACCCTGACCGCCCAGACCGCAGACGGATGCAACCTGCCGGTAGCAGCCTTCATGGACCAGGGAGCCATGATCCTCAAGGCCGAGGCAGGCACCCTGGAAGCAGTGGTGGATGCCTGGTCCGAGACCATGGTGCTCCATTACCGTACCAAGGGGGGTGAGGCCCAACCCGTAGACGTCGATCCAGTCTCCGGAGAGCCCTCCAGGCCCGGTCCCCTGGGAGAGACCCTCAATCCCAGAGACGGCGTGGTCACCCTGCTGGCGGTCCTGCGGGGCCGCGAGGCCTTCGACGACCTGAACGGCAACGGTGTCTTCGACGAAGACACCGAAACATTCGACGACATCGGCGAGCCCTTCCTGGACGTAGACGACGACGGCGTCTTCACCCTGGGTACCGATCCCTATTTCGCCGACACCAACGAAGACGGCACCCAGAACGGACCCAACGGCACCTACGATGCCACGGCCTACATCGGGGCCAGCACCAAGATCATCTGGTCGGGCGACCTGGAAGAGGCGGCGGACGCCGGCAGACTGGAGGTCAACGGTAATCCCGACATTCCGAACGGCGGTTCGGTCACGGTGACCGCCTACCTGCTCGATGCACGCCTCAATCCCATCGCAGCATGGGAGGAAAACTCCGACCACATCTATTTCGACATCAACGGCTGGCTGGTGGTCAACCCCTCCTCGTACCAGATCAACCTCACCAACAAGAGCGCGATTCGCTTCGACGAGCAAAATCGCTACCTGGAATATTTGGACGATGCAGCCGCCTACCCCATCACCTTGAGCGACGACGACGGTTCCACCACCTACGATCCGGCCTACGACTGGTCTCTGTCGGCCACGGTCTATGCCTCGGCCGGGCCGGACGCAGACGGCTACTACGCGAACCAAACCCAGTACAGCTTCACCCACTCGGTGAGCGGCACCAATCGTTGACCGGAGTGCATCGTTGCCGACCGGCCTGCAATCGCGCAACAAATGCAGGGACGGAAGCATCCTGGACCACGCAGAAAAGCTCGCAACCAGACAGCGGGCAAGGAAAACGCCATGAGCCAAGCAGCGACAGATTCGATCTCCAGCCCCAGCCCGGTGGAGGGTTGGAAGATCCTGCTGACCGGAGGAGCCGGTTTCATCGGGTCCCATCTCATCGAGCGCCTGGTGGACGCCAACGAGATCGTGGTCCTCGACACCTTCCACCGCGACGCCCTGACGGCGTCAGGCCTCGCAGAGCACCCGTCTCTCCAGGTGATCCAGGGAGACGTCCGCGACAGGGACGCGGTGCGACGGGCACTGGAGGGCTGCGACGCAGTGATCCACCTGGCCTCGGTGGCAGGGGTGGACACGGTGATCCGTGCCCCTGTCCGGACCATGGAAGTGGGCCTCATCGGCACCACGAACGTGCTCCAGGAGAGCGTCAAGACCGGACGGATCCGCCGGTTCATCGACCTGTCCACATCTGAAGTCTTCGGACGCTACGCTTACAAAGTCAGCGAGGGCGACGTCACGGAACTGGGCGTGGTGGGCGAGGCTCGATGGACATACGCCGTGGCCAAACTGGCCACCGAGCACCTGGCCATGTGCTACCACCGCGAACAGGGCCTGCCAGCCGTGTCCGTCCGGCCCTTCAACGTCTATGGCCCCAGGCAGGTGGGAGAGGGCGCAGTGCACAACTTCATCCTCCGGGCCCTGGCGGCAGATCCCCTCTCCATCCACAACGACGGCAGCCAGATCCGGGCCTGGTGCTACATCGACGACCTGGTCGACGGCCTGCTGCTCTGCCTGACCCATCCCAAGGCGGTGGGCCAGGTCTTCAACATCGGCAATCCCACCTCCACCGTCACCATCTACGGACTGGCCAAAGAAATCGTCCGCATCGCACAATCCTCCTCTGAAATCCGTTTCGTACCCTGGGACTTTCCCGACGTGGAGCTTCGCATCCCCTCCATCCACAAGGCCCGAAACCTCCTGGGCTACCAACCCAAAGTGGACTTAGAAGACGGCCTGGCCAGGACCATCGACTGGTACCGCAATCACCAAGAATAGACTGTCCCCAACCCCTCTGGCAGGGCCATTCGTGGTCCTTCCATCGAACCGCTCGCCGCAGGCGGCGACCGTCCCGAGGAGCATCTTTTCCAAAACATCTTCACAATAGCCTGTGACAAAACAGAAAAAAATTCCGTCTCCTGGAAAAGAGGATTCGAAACCCGGAGACGAGAGCGCCCCTCGGGCATCTGCAAGGCAACGGATCGAGGTTATCGTCCATGCAGGAAATCTCAGACAAGCAATTGATCGGCCAGACCCTGGCCGGAAACATGCGCGCCTATGGGCAACTCGTCGCGCGCCACCAGGATCGAGTATTTCGCTTCCTGATGGGCATGCTCCGAAATCGCAGCACTGCAGAAGATCTCACCCAGGATGCCTTCGTCAAAGCCGCGCGCCACCTGGGCACACTGAAAAACCATGCTTCCTTTGGAGCCTGGGTGCTATCCATTGCCAGGAATCTGGCCTTGGATTGGCTTCGATCCGCACCACCGGCCTGGCGAGAGCTGGAACAGACGAACATTCAAGGCGCAGGCACCGCTGCGTCGGAGACACGCCTGTTGGTGCGCCGGGCACTGTCTGAAATGACCCAGCAGGACAAAGAAATTCTCCTGCTCGTGGACCTGCTCGGCTTGAGCATTCAGGAGTTGACGGAACATTTCTCGTTGAGCCCTTCGGCGACCAAGATGCGGATTTCTCGCGCCCGGAAACGATTCCGCCGCCTGTTTCAACAATTGAGTGCAGGAGAGGACCAGGAGGGCAAAAATGTCTGACCACACCAAGAATGCACCGACCGAAGACTTGAGCGTCCTCATCCGTCAGGCCCTCGATGATCGGCCGCCGACTGATCTGCCAGACCGTGTGATGGCAAAACTGGCCTTCGTGGCCACAGCGGTAGAACTGTTCCGACTGGCTGCCGAGGCTCCGCTCTCTGCCCTCGCGAACGAATCGGACATCCCAACCAAAGACGACCGGGAGACGATCTCGGATCGAAGCGATACCAGCAACCAATCACCAAGCAAGAAACCATAGGAGGTCGCCATGACACTAGCATTTATCACCGATCCAGCCGCCAGTTGGAACACCTTCGTTGCGGACCCGGCAAGGTATCTCCTCGCTCAGATCGTCCGATATCTTCCCCTGGCACTGGGTGCCCTGATCATCTTCGTGATCTGGCTCATCGCAGCAGTGATCGCGAGAATCATCGTGCGCAAGCTCCTCACACTGTCCAAGGCCGATCGACTCATCCAGGGCACCAAGATCGCCAGGCTGGTCCAGGCCATCGGCACAGACGCGAGTCTGGCCAGACTCCTGGGGCAGCTCACGTTCTGGACGCTCATCATCGTAGGGTTCGCTGCTGCAGCCGATGTACTGGGCCTCGAGGCGGTCCGGGAGATCCTCTCGGGCGTGGCCGCTTTCATCCCCAAACTCTTCTCCGCGCTCATCGCACTGGTTCTGGGTGCCTGGCTGGCTGCCTTGGTAGCGAGGGCCGTGGGCGGCCTGGCCCGGGAAACTTCCAGTCCTTTCGCCTCCCTCATCGAAAAGACCACCGAGTTTGTCTTGCTGCTGGTCGTCATCACCATCTCCCTTGATCTCCTGGGAGCGGATCTGACCATCCTGCATGCCAACATCACCATTCTCATCGGCTCTGGTTTCGTAACACTGGCCTTCCTGGCCGGCTGGGCATTGCGCCGTCCAGCCGAGCAGATCGTCTCCAACTATTACCTGCGACGCATCTTGTCCGTTGGCGACACCATTTCCCACAAGGGTCAAAGCGGTACCATCGAAAAATTCTCCGCCCTGGGCTTCGTTCTCCAGACACAAGACGGCAGCCGGCACCTGGTCCTGGCCAAGGAGTTTCTCTCCGAGGCCAAATGGAAGTCTGCCTGATCCCACGGTCCGCTGTCGCCGGCCCGAGCAAGGGCTCTCTCTGGGATTCCAGACGAAACGATCCCCACCCGCGCCCCCATTACTGCGCGTCCCAATAAGCTCCCTGCGAGTCATGGCACAGACCCGACAAACACTGTGCTCCTCACCTTGACGCAGGCCCAAGTCCTGGCAATATGCCAGGCATGGCAAAAGCATCGTCATCGAAGCAGACCAGGACTCAGGCAAAGGCCGATGCAGGCCAAGAGATCATCTTGTCGGTCCAGGGCATCGCCAAAACCTTTTTTACCGGCTTTCTGCCATACCAATGGGCCGGGGAACTGGCTGCGCAGGTCAGGGCCATGCGCAAGATCGCCAAGCGGGTCGATGCGGTGCGCGATCTCAGTTTCGAGGTCCGGTCCGGAGAGATCTTCGGCCTGCTCGGCCCCAATGGCGCAGGCAAGACCACCACCTTGAAGATGGTGGTGGGGCTGCTCAAGCCTGATCGGGGCAAGATCCGCATCTTCGGGCAAGACAATCGCCGACCCGACAGTAGACGCCAGATCGGCTTTCTCCCGGAAAACCCCTATTTCTACGACTACCTGCGGCCCCAGGAGTTTTTGGGCTTGGCCGCCAGGCTCACGGGGCTGAGCAGGTCCCAACGCAAAGAGCGCATCCCTGAGCTTTTGGACATGGTGGGGCTGACCCATGCCGTGGACCGCCCCCTCAAGAAATTCTCCAAGGGCATGCTCCAGCGCGTGGGCCTTGCCCAGGCACTCATCGCAGACCCCAAGTTCGTGATCCTCGACGAACCCATGACCGGTCTCGACCCAGTAGGCAGAAAGGAAATCCGCGATCTCATCGCGGGCCTGGCCGACCAGGGCAAGACCGTGCTCTTTTCGTCACACATCCTCAGCGACGTGGAAATGCTCTGCAGCCGGGTGGCCATCCTGGCCCAGGGCCGGCTGCGGAGCACCGGCCTGCTTGACGATTTGATGGGCGGCCGGGTCGAGGAAACCGAAGTCGTCATCGAGGGCCTGGGCGACCAGGCCTCGGCCTTGCTGGAAGAGTTTGGCAGCCTCAAACAAACGGGAAACAGAGTCTTGGTGACCCTGCCCGAGGGCCAAGATCCCACGGTCCTGCTGAAACGAGCCATCGATGCGGGCGGACGCATCGTCTCGGTCACACCTCGCCGAAAGAGCCTCGAAGAAATCTTCATGGCCCAGACCCAGGGTGCACGCACGGGTGATGCGCCTCATGCGGAACGAACGGGCACGCCACCCCGTCGGGCCGCAGATTCCTCCGGCCAGGAGCTGCACAACGATTCGAACGCCGGGAAGAACCAGGGGGCCTCCGCCCCGACCAACGCAGACAATGAGCAGGACCGAGGCGCCCAAGGCGCCCAATCGGAAAACGAGACGGACCGAGGATCGGACCATGATGCGTAGAATCTGGGCCGTTGCCATCAATACATACCGCGAGGCCATCCGCAACAAGGTGCTCTATGCGCTGGTCTTCTTCGCCGTGGCCATGATCCTGGCCTCCGTGGCCCTGGCGCGCCTCTCCCTGGATGATCAGCTCAGGGTCATCCATGATTTGGGCCTGGCGGCCATCAGCCTCTTTTCGGTGATCATCGCCGTGTTCGTGGGTGTGAATCTGGTCTACAAAGAACTCGAGCGAAAGACCATCTATCTCATCCTGTCCAAACCCATCCACCGCTACGAGTTCATCCTGGGCCGCTACCTGGGCACCCTGGCCACCATGGGCATTTTGCTGTTGTTCATGAGCCTGCTCTTCGACATCACCATCCAGCTGCAGGGAGGCCACTTTCGCATGGTCCTCGTCAAGGCCCTACTTCTCACCTATGTGGAGGTGGCCGTAGTCTCGGCCCTGGCCCTCTTTTTCTCCTCTTTTTCTTCACCGTTCCTGTCGGGCCTGTTCACCATGCTCGTCTTCATCCTGGGCAGGCTCACACCCGAAATCCACGAACTGCTCACCAGGCTGACACCAGCCTGGAGCCGAGCCCTCGACTGGGCCCTGGCCGTGATCCCTGACTGCCACTTGTTCGCAATCAGCGGCGCCGTGGTCCAGGGAAAGTGGGTGACCATCCATGGAGACTTCGTGACATGGCTCTTCGTTGGCCAGGCCGCCGGCTACGGCCTGCTCTATTCCGGACTGGTCCTGGCCGCGGCATCCTTCATCTTCCACCGGAGGGACATGTCATGAAGCCACGGTCCCAGGTGGTCGGTTTTTTCAGGGAGGCCGCACCATGAAGCGCAAGATCCTGGTGGGCCTGGCCCTGGCGGGCCTCTTTCTGCTCGTGGTCACCGCCCGCGTACTCTACTCCTCGCGCAAGGAGTACCTCAGAGGACGCCAGGCCGCCGAAATGGGCCGCCTGGACATGGCCATCGTGCATTACCGCCGGGCAGCACACTGGTATGCCCCGGGCAACCCCTACGTGACTTCGTCCCTCGATGCCCTTTGGAACATTGCCGACCAGGCCGAGGGAGCCGGGCGCATTCCATTGGCCCTGGCCGCCTACCGCGCCATCCGGTCCTCGATCCTGGGCACCAGAAGCTTCTATACGCCCCATGCAGACCGCCTGGCCAAGGTCAACCCGCGCATCGCCGCGCTCATGGCCAGGCAGGAACTCCAACGAAAGGCAGAAGCGCGTCGAAGAGCCGCCGCGCGCAACGCCCCCAGGGCCGGCACCACCGTCGCTCGGTCCTCGTCCTCCCGGTCCAAAGCCAACGGGTCCAAAACGGCCCCCTCCAAGAAGCGCCAACAGCAGCTCACTCGGTCTCCCTCTACGAGAACCGTCGCCGCCAGGCCTACTGCGCCCACTTCCTCCGCAAGACACGCATCCGGCCGGTCTGCCCCCAGCCCGGCGACTCTGGTCCGATCAGGCTCTGCCCGGTCTGCCACCAAGTCCTCCGGGGCGATCAGCTCCTCTCCCGCCACCGATGCTCCCAGGGACAGTGCCACAGCGCAGGACACGCCGCCACAGCCCTTGGATCCCGCGGCGCTGGAACGACTCCGAAGAAAACACCTCGAACTTCTCAACAAGACCAACATGCCCTCGGTGGGCTGGTCTTTGTTGGCCATTCTCGGCCTGGCCTTCTGGGTGGGCGGTGCCTTTGCCTTCGCCTACAAGGCCGTGACCTACGACGACCGCCTCGACGGCAGGAAAGCCGTCTTCTGGGGTTCCTTCGTGCTGTTGGGACTGGTCCTGTGGGTCCTGGGACTGGCCCTGGCATGAAACAGAGAAACTCCATGATCGCACCACCGTGGAAACCCATCGCCACACCAACCTCGAAAGCGATCCTGCGCGGGGAGCACGCCCCACGACCAGCCCACGCACCGGCCTCTACCCTGCAAGCTGCCACCTCGCCTGCTCCCGCCCTGCCGGCAGCCGCCCCGCCGGCCCCCGCCCTGCAGGCAGCCGCATCGTCGGGCCCTGTCTTGCAGGCAATCACACAACCAGCCCGCCCGAAACAAGCCGACGCCTCGCCAGGCTCGGCCCGACCCGCCAGGCCTTCGGGTATAGCTCGCCTCCGCGGAGTCGCCGCCCTGCTTCTCCTGGCTGCCCTGTCTTTCTGGCCTGGTCAGGCTTGCAGCCCCCCGCCGGGCCATGCCCCGGTGGCAAGGCTCACCATCGAACCTGCCTACGTCCCGGCAAACGAGGCCACCGAGGTCCTGCTCGACGGCAGGCGGTCCTGCGACCAGTTCGACGCACCCGACGGCTGCGTGGCCGCCGACGAAATACCTCCGCTCGACTGCCCCAACGGCCTTCGCTACCACTGGACCGTGAGCCGGGATCTCGCCCTACTCGACGGCGGCCCCGACCAGCCCTGGATGCGCGTGTCCGTCACCACTGACGTACCAGTCTCGGTCACCCTCACCGTCACCGACTGCGACGGCCGCACCGCATCGATCACCAGACAAATCGGTGTGATCCTCACCTGGCCCGACCAGCAAGACTGACCTCGCTCACCGGGAAGACTTCTCCAGGCGCGACCAAAGAGAGTCAGCAGCCCTCAATCGCCCCTCTGCCCTGCCAGCCCCAAAATCCGCCACACAGTCCCCGCCTTGCCCCCCTCCC
>CAZIJS010000129.1:0-12470 GCA_964539505.1 uncultured Myxococcales bacterium | reverse complement strand
CCCGCCCACGTTCATCTTTTTCACGAACCGGCCAGACGGCATCCCGGAAACGTATCGGCGTTTCCTGGCCAACCGTCTCCGGGAAGCTTTTGGTTTCGAGGGCACGGCCATCCGCGTCCTGTTCCGTGGCCGAAAGGAACGAGACGAGAGCTGAGCATGGCGGTTTGTCGGGATCCCGGCACTGCTGCATTGCTGCCCCAATCTGGACAGGCCCCGCCAATTGGAGTAGCGTCGGATCAGAAATGGTCGGGTCCTCTGGGAATTGGCCACAAAACGGCTCGCCAAGAAAGGCGCATTGTTGAATATGGCAACAGGGCCCGGCGTCTCAAGGGTCGGTCTCGAACAGACCGCCTGAGCGGTCGAAATGGAGAGGTGACGCCATGAAACGAGTATTTTCTCTACTCAGCAGCAGCCTGGGACTGGTTCTCTCGGCGGTCTTCCTGCTGGCACTGCCCGCCACTGCCAGGGCCCAATCCGCCGGGAATGTCATCTTGACCCAGACTCCCATCCCACGAGATCTCAATGGGAGGGATCTGCAGAAATTCCTGCGGCGTAACAAGGTCTCGACGCTCAAGAGGGCTCCCGGATCCAAGCAATGGAAGGCCTATGCCTCTGCGCGCCTCCGCCGAAAACCCTCGGTATCCCTGCTCAATCTCCCCGACAATGCCGGCAAGCTCCATCTGGCTTTCTACGTGAAAAACAAGCGACGTTGGCAGTATGTCAACGTGATGGACATCAACTACCAGCCCCCGGCAAAACTCATCCAATTCGAAGTGATCATTCCCGATGACTTCGGCCTGACCCCGGGCAAGACCTATCAGCTCCGGGTAACACTGCTCAATGCACGCAAAAAGGAAGTCTTGCTGGCCAGAACCACTCTGAAACTCAAGTAGACGACCTGCGTCCATTTCCCGTCGCATCTGGGGCCGGGGGGAGACATCCGCCATGCCACCCAGGCCGCAGCCCAAAACAGAGCGGGCCTTCCCGCAACACGAGGTGATCCATGTCTCCCAGAGTTTCTCTCCTCCTGATGGCTACTCTGGCGTCCCTGGTCTCGATCTCATGCAGCCAGGGCCTGGACCGCTGGAAACTGACCCAAAGCTCCAGTCTTCCAGCCGCATCGGACACACCACGCATCTCCGGCATCGAGGACCTGGGAAGTCTCCTCGTCCCGGGCCGCGGTGGGATCCCTCGACGCACCGGAGATGGTGTTGCGGTTCCCGGAGAGACGATCCTGATCCGGGGTCAGGGATTCGGCAGACTCCCCACGGTCCTCGTGGGCGGCATCCCCACCAGGGTCCTGGGACGAACCGAAGACGGCGGCATCCTGGTGCGCATCCCAAAGGGCGTGGAGGCTCCCTGCCGCGTCCTGGTCACCACGGTGAAGGGGTCGGCATGGAAACCTCTCCCGTTCCGCCGGTATCTCCTCACCACCGACATGAACGGGACCCTCTCGATCCGGGACGTCACTCAGAAAACTCCGAAGGTGGTCTCTGGACCGCACCTGACCGGCATTACCGCCATGGCCATCCATCGTTTCGGCGCACTGGCCTATCTGCTGGACAAAACCGGAAATCTCACGGTCCTCGACCTGGCCGCCGCGTCGAAACCAAAGGTTCTCGACACCCTGGGCAACGAGGCGCCCACATTGGTGGCCGCGGCATCGCAGGCCGATCTCCTCGTCACCGCAGGCCGAGGGAAGGTCGTCCTCTGGGATGTGAGTCATCCGACCAGGCCTTCTCGATGGAAGGTCTACAAACTGCCGACAACCAACAGCCAGATCTCGGGAGTCGCCCTCTCTCCAGACGCCAAGACCTTGGCCCTTGCCACGTCTCACGGACTCTTGCTGGCGGACGTCACCGACCCCATGAGCCTGAGATGGGCCTCGGAAAGACCTCACAAGGTCACAGACCTGGCCCTCCGAGGCATCCGGATCCTCCAGGAAAACCCCAAGGCCGACAATCACCGGCAGACCATCCGGATCCTGGCAGGAGACGACCGGGGCAGCGTGGCCTTGGACGACCATGGAATGCAGATTTTTTCGGGATCGCTCCACTCAGCGGCAAACGGCGACGACATCCCACAAGCTCGTAGGCTGCAGAAGATAGAACATGTCACCACCTGGACTCCCACCACCTGGGCCTTCACCTTCCGCGCCCAGCAAGTCGTCTCAGGAACGGCCCTGCGCCAGGATCCAGCCAGGATGCTCGCCTACGTACCCACCATCCCCACGGCTCTGCTTCGAATCCCTCGACCCTACGACTCACCAGCGGCAATGCAAACCCTCATGGGCATGACCAACAAGACGCCGGGCATGCTCTTTCTGCTGGACGGCACCGGGGCTGTCCGGAAAAACAGACCAGTGCCGCTCCTCTTCGCCATGGCCGCCGCCACCACGGGCCGAAGACTCTGGGCCCGGGGCTGCATCCTGCGTCCAGCCAAGACCGCATCCGGAAAGCCTACTGTGGTCCTGGCCTGCGGACTACTGGTCGCCACGGGACAGGGGACCGACCCACGATGGTATCCAGATCCGGAAACCAGGCCGGTGACCAGGTTCGACGATTGTACGAGACAAAAGGCCCTGGCCCAACCATGAACGTGCCAATCGCCTGGATCGTCTGCCTCCTCTGTCTGTTCATGCAGACAGGCCAGCCGGCCCAAGCACAGGTCCTCCACGACTATGTTCCGCCCTCCCCGAGAAACGCCCGGACTCCATCTCGCTCCACAGCATCGACCCGCGCTCCCAGGCAGACCACACTTCGGCCGGACCGCAACACGGATCGATATGCCGTCCCAGGATACCGTCCTGTCTTCGATCCCACGGTGATGCCCTTCAAGCGAAGCCGGGTCTACGATGCCGTAGCACCCGACGGCAGGCTCCTGGTGCGCGACGACAAGGTCCGGATCGTTCCCCTGGTGTCCGCCCCACAGGGTCCCGGCTGGACGAAGTTCGAAGCGGAGATACCTCTCGGCCCACAAACAGGCCGCAACCTGATACCCATCCCCTCTGTGGCGCCCCAGATGCTCATATCGCGGGTCCGCACCAATCCGCCTCTGGGCCCGGTGAGAATCCTGAAAGACGGGGCAGACAACTTTTTCCTCCAGGCCCAACGGCGCAGTTTCCCTGCAGTGACCCTGCACATGGTCTGCTGGGCGCCGAACCAGTATTTTGGTGGGCCGCTGCCCGACAGATTGCCACGGACTGCGCCATCCTCGCTCACCCTGCCACCATCCATTGCCACGAAGGCCGCCAGGGTCGTTTCGGCTCTCGGCCTGCCACCTGGTGCAGACCAATTGCAGTCCCTCGAACAACTCGTGGGCTACTTCCGATCGTTCATTCTAGGACGGCTCACAGTCACCACGGGAGACACCTACCTCGACATCGCGCTCAGCCGGCGCGGTCTGTGCAGACACCGGGCCTATGCATTCGTGATCACGGCAATCGCCATGGGAATCCAGGCCCGCATGGTGACCAATGAAGTCCATGCCTTTGCAGAAGTGAACCTGGGGACACAAGGATGGAGACGCATCGACCTGGGAGGAGCCACCCCGAATCCGAGTGGATCCTTGGTCCCACGACGCAGGCACCGCCCAGCCCCCGACCCGTTTCCCTGGCCGGGTGATTCACGAAGCAGCAGTCCCCACGCAGTGGCTTCCAGATCCGCCATGCCCCGCATCCCAGGTCACAGAGGCGCGTTCCGGCGAAAAGACGCGACGTCTGGAACCGCTCCTGGAAACACCGGCTCGAACGTGGTGGTCCTGGACATGTCCGCCCAGAGCGCTGGGGTTCGAGTGGGTCAGGTGGATGTCCACACAACGGGCATGAGAGGCAGCCCGCTGAGGGTGGCTGGGAGGATCACCGGGCTCGGAGGAAGCCCGCCGGGAAGAAAGAAAATCCAGGTCATCCTCGCTCCGCCGGGAAGTTCCAAGGGGTATCTTCTCGGCTGGACCAGGACAGATGCCCAAGGAAGGTTTCTCATCAGCAAACCCATCCCGAAGACCCTCCCGGTGGGGACCTATCAAATTCTCATTGGGGAATGACGATGTGCACACCCTGATGGGATTTTGTGCGCACACTGATGGGTGGTCAAATAATCATGGCTTCGAGGCTCTTTTTGTCCACCACGAAGAGCTGCCGACGATCCGTCCGGATATAGCCCTGCCGCCTGAACTCTGAAATCGTCAGGCTCACTGTCTCACGCGTGGACCCGATGAGATTGGCAATTTCCTGGTGCGTGATGCGCAGCCTGATGCGGACCGTCCCATCCTCTTCCTTTGTGCCATGCTGGTCGGCCAGTTCCAAGAGGAGTTCGGCCAGCTTGCTGCGCACATCACCGAAGAGGAGACGCTGGATCCTGGTCTCGAGCTGATTTTGCCGGTCCAAAATGATCTTCAAGAAGCGCCGCATCAACTCGTTGCGCCGCCCCACGAGATGCTCGATGACGGGTCTGGGCACTTCGGTGACCAGACTCGTCTCCATGGTTTCCGCCATCTCACCACGCGGCTTCCCAGTAAACAGGCTCTGTTCACCAAAAAAGTCCCCGGCACCTTGATACCGGAGGGTGATCTCACGCCCGTCGGGCGTGACCCGAGAAATCTTGACCCTGCCTCCATTGACGAAAAACACGCTCTCGGCCGGGTCTCCCGGCAGGTACACCACTGTGCGCCGGCGAATTTCCCACATGGATGCGGATCGCTGGATCCGCTCCCAATCCGTCACTGACAACGAGGCCAGGAGTGGAATCTTTTTGAGATACCACAAAGAACGCCCCTGTTTGGGCTGCCAGCCCCTTGCCACACCATTCTCTCTCTCTTCGATTGCCTTCTTCATCCTCACTCCTACCCCGCGTCACGTTCCCAAAACATGGTCCCTGGGAAGATCCCTTGCTGCATTGCCGGTTTTCCTTCCAAAAGACCGGCCGCCAGGATGTCACAAGACCATTTCGTAGGGAGGTTAACACTTGTTACAAACTTTCGCAACGGAATTTTCCAACCTCACCAAATATTTTCCAAACAGGGGCACCATCCAGGACCCAAGCCCAACCTGGAGGTCTGCCACCCAACGACCGTCTCGTGAAGCCTCGATGGCTAGGTCACCGAGGTTTTTTGCGCCGTCGTCTCCGTTGCGTCAAGACCTTGGCAAGATACCGCCCCGTATGCGAGTCCTTGGAGCGAACCACGTCTTCGGGTGGGCCTTCCACCACGAGTCGGCCCCCGGCCTCGCCACCCTCCGGCCCCAGGTCGATGACGTGGTCGGCAGCCTTGATCACATCCAGGTTGTGCTCGATCACCACCACGGTATTGCCTGCATCCACCAGGCGATTCAAGACCCCGAGCAATCGATCGATGTCTGCAAAGTGAAGCCCCGTGGTGGGTTCGTCGAGAATATAAAAGGTCCGGCCCGTGGCCCGGCGGGACAATTCCCGAGAGAGCTTCAAGCGCTGGGCTTCTCCGCCTGACAGCGTGTTTGCCGGCTGTCCCAGCTTGATATATCCCAGGCCCACGTCTTGCAGCGTTTGCAGCTTGTTGCGGATGTTGGGCACGTTTCCCAAAAACTCCACCGCCTGGTTGACCGTCATCTCGAGCAGGTCAAAGATGCTCTTGCCCTTGTACTTGACCTCGAGCGTCTCACGGTTGTATCGCTTGCCACCGCATACCTCGCAGGTCACGTACACGTCGGGCAAAAAATGCATCTCGATTTGCAGGATCCCGTCTCCTTCGCAGGCCTCGCACCTGCCCCCCTTGACATTGAAGGAAAAACGCCCGGGCCCATACCCCCGCATCCTGGATTCGGGAAGCTGGGCAAACAGTTCCCGGACATGGGTGAACAACCCCGTGTAGGTGGCGGGGTTCGACCGGGGCGTCCGCCCGATGGGTTCCTGGTCGATGGCCACCACCTTGTCGATGTTCTCCACTCCGACGATTTCTCCGTACTCTCCACTCTCCCTGGGAATCCGGGCCACCTGGTTGAGCAAGGCGGGCAGCAGTGTGTCCACCACGAGCGACGACTTTCCCGACCCAGAGACCCCGGTGACACAGGTGAGCACCCCCAGGGGAAAACGCACCGTGATCCCCTTCAGGTTGTTGGTGGTGACGTTCTTCAAAACGATTTGCCCACCCATTCCCTTCCGGCGACGCTTGGGGACCTCCATGACGGCTCGCCCCGAAAGATAGGCGCCCGTGGCCGAATGGGTGGAAGACTCGATGTCGCTGGGCCTGCCGGCGGCAATGACCCTCCCCCCTGAAACGCCGGCCCCCGGCCCCATGTCGATGACGAAGTCTGCAGAACGGATGGTCTGCTCATCGTGTTCGACCACGAGCACCGTGTTGCCGAGATCTCGAAGACGAAACAGGGTGTCGAGCAGACGCTGGTTGTCTCGTTGATGCAGGCCGATGGAGGGTTCGTCGAGGATATAGAGCACCCCCGTCAGGGCCGAACCGATTTGGGTGGCCAGACGAATGCGCTGTGCCTCTCCACCCGACAAAGTGGCGGCACTCCGGTCCAGGGTGAGATATCCCAGGCCCACGTCTTCCAGGAAACGCAGTCGCTCCACGACCTCGCGTAGAACCCGGCCGGCAATCACCTCCCTGCGTCCTTCCAGTTCCAATTCAGACAGAAACCGGTAGGCCTCTGAAACAGAAAGCCTGGATACCTCGTCGATGGACCTGCCGCCCAACGAAACACTCCTGGCCTCCTGGCGCAGCCTGGTACCACCACAGTCGGGGCAAGGCGCCTTGTTCATGTACCGACGAAACTCTTCGAATCCAGGCCCGCCGTGCGATCCCGCCGAGTCCTTCTCTTTGCGCTCGTATTCCTTGAGCTTGCGCTCCAGTGACGGAATGACGCCCTCGAAAGGTTTGAGGATGGTCTTGTCTCCCCGCATGGCGGGCAGGGCTATCTTCTCCTCTCCCGAACCAAACAGGAGCACCTTCTTGGCCCGGTCAGGAAGGCGACCAAAGGGCTGATACAGGTCGAACCCATAGTGGGAGGCCACTGTGTCGAGAACCTTCTGGAAGTATGCGCTGCTCCGTCTGGCCCAGGGCCCGATGGCGCCTTCCTTGAGAGAGAGTTTGTCGTTGACCACCAGGTCCGGGTCGAAAAACATCAAAGTCCCGAGCCCACCGCAGCGGGGGCATGCCCCCTGAGGATTATTGAAGGAAAAGAGTCTGGGCTCGATGTCAGGGAACGTCACCCCGCAACTCACGCAGGCAAACTTCCCTGAAAACAGGAGATCCTCGTCTTGCTCCACGAGTGAAACCTTCACAATCCCGTCGGCCAGTTTCGAAGCGAGTTCCAAGGAATCCACGAGCCTATTCAGGATGCCGCTCTTGACCACCAAGCGATCCACATAGACATCGATGTCGTGTTTCTCGGCGGGATCGAGTTCCAATTCATCCCCGAGATCATGAATGGCGCCGTCCAGGGAAACCCTGGTAAATCCGCCCCGCCTGAGACGTTCGAGCACCTCGCCATGCGTCCCCTTCTCACCACGCACCACCGGAGCCAACACGGCCATTCTCGTGCCGTTGGGCAGGGAAACGAGTTCATCGGCCATCTGTTGGATGGTCTTGGGTTCTACTTTGCGCCCGCAAATGGGGCAATGGGGCTCTCCCACCCTGGCAAAAAGAAGGCGCAGGTAATCGTAGATCTCGGTGACCGTTCCCACCGTGGACCTGGGATTTCGCGAAGTGGTCCTCTGCTCGATGGACACCGCCGGTGACAGCCCCTCGATGGAATCCACGTCAGGCTTGCTGAGCTGTTCGAGAAACTGCCTGGCATAGGTGCTGAGAGACTCGACGTAGCGGCGCTGGCCTTCGGCATAAATGGTGTCGAACGCAAGTGAAGACTTCCCCGATCCAGACAGCCCCGTGATCACCACGAGACTGTCCCGGGGGATCTCCACATCGATGTTCTTCAGGTTATGCTCCCTGGCCCCCTTGACTACGATGCTCCTTCGTTCCATCAAACCACCCGCTGCTCGTTCAGCCGCGCCATGGACCCTCAGTGACCCGATTTTCTTCGACCTGATTCGGCCATGCCTCCATTCGAACCGGCATTGCTGCTGATTTGGGTCCCCCAACGGGCGAACAGTCATGAATCGAACGCCCCCAATTTTTGGGTTTTTTTTCGTAACATATGGTTTTTTTTAGTCAACCCACTCGAAAAAAGAGAAGTTTACTTTCCACCCAAGAGAGACCAAAGGAAAATGACGACTACTCACCCGACTCGATCCGGCGCATGCGTTCTAAGACCGGATCGTTTGTGGGTGACCTGGGCGCCGACGGACGGGGCGGCAGCCTGGAGGGCTTCAACGTCGGCTCTCTGCCATTTTGAGGCCCAGCCGGCCTTGGCACCGCAGAACCCTGTGCCGGTTTCGCATTGGACATGATCTGGTAGAGCCGAACCAAGAACTTGTAGAGTGCAAACTGATCCATGGCCTGGACAAAACTCTCCAGGTTCTGCTTCTCCCGCTGACAGAGCGTCTCCGCCCTGGCCGCAAGCTGCTCGATGCTCTCTGATCGAGCAGGTGTGGCCCAGAACAACTCGGATGCCAGCGTCGCCCCAAGGAGCAACGCGAACATGCCTTTCCTTGTCATTGTCACAGCCATTTCCTCCTTGCCCTGGACCATTGCAGTCTGCGCTCGGAAAACCGGATGTGCCCGTTCCAAACCACGGCGGCCCGGACGCGGATCCAGGCATGGTCCGGTCTGCGCAGCGGCCTGGACAGGTCCAGGTTCGTGGTGGCAAAATCGCCCAACACCCACGTAGGACGGTCCAGGGGCAGGGCATAGCGAAACTCTGTCCATCGCTCGGCCCCGGCGCCGTTTTCTCCATGGCCGGTGGATGCTTCCAGGACCAACCAGCGGCCCGGCCCGCGCAGGTATCCCGGCACCTGTACCGTCATTCGAAGAAACGCTCCTCGACGTGACCGAACCAACCTGGGCCGGACCACAATCCCACGGTCTCGCACCATGTGGGACGCAGTCTTTTCGTCCTTGGGAAAGGGAGCCGTCAGGAAGCGCTCGAAGGGCCATGGCACATGAAAAGATACGGTGCGGCCCAGGAGCAGCCCGGAGGAAGATCGCCACCTGGGACGCAGGGACATGGCAATGACGTATGTCCTGTTTGCCATCAATCCGAGGCCTTTGAAAAGAATGCTCTCGGTGCCAGACACCCCCTGTCTCGACACCTGCCCGACCCGAACCGCCTTTCCGGCCCGCGCAAGCTCTGTAAAGACCCCGGAGACATCCACGCCAAACAGCACCGCTCCCACTGTGTACCCTGGTGGTCTGGCACCGACGAGAACGATCTGGGTCGAACACTTCAGCCAGTCGGAAGACAACGACCGGCCGCCGGTTCTCTGGACCATGGGCACCACCAGTGGCTTGCCTATCAAAGACGTACGCGCCAACATGGCACGAACACTGACTCCAGTCTGTTGCTGCAATGCTTGCACCGTCTGCTTGAGACGTCCGACCCCCTCCTGGATCCCAGGCACCTGGCCCGCAACCACAGCCGATCCCGACGGCATACCCACGAACATCTGGAGCGCCCAAGATTTGAGTCGCCGCATGGAGGGCGAAGCTCGCCGTCGTCGCGCAGCATGCATCCTGCGCCTGCGCGGCCTGCCCCGCCTGGACTTGGCTCTGCGCCGGGCCGAATGCCTGCGATGAAGGATGCCCGGACCTGCCAGGGCCACGCTCGACAACGACAGGACAATGACCATCGAAGTTCGAAAGCAAAAAGAATGGATTTCTCTCCGCATGAACGAATTGCTCCTTGGCCTGTGATCACATGACCGTCCCGATCCCAATCCACAGTCTACGACAGGCACCGACGTTTGAACAGACAGCCCCACCGAGACAGGCCTGTTTTCCCAACTCCCGCCGGACCAGGGGACATCCCGGCTAGGGAGCATCCGCAGCGCATCGAAAGCCCAGGAACGGACTCACCGCCCGCTGGCCCGTCGCAGGATCCCGCTCGGCGTAGTTTGCGTCCCGGAAAGCCGCGTTCAATTCGCGCTTGCTCCGGCTGTCGGCACCACCGCCGCGGATCACATAGAGCCGGCCGGGAGGGACCTTCGCCGATGCGCCCGGGTAGACCTCGAACCGACTCGAGGTCCATTCCCAAGCATTGCCGATCATGTTGAAAAGTCCGCCATACGCCGTCCCGGTGCGCACCGGCATGAGACGAGGCGTCTGCGACCTGGGTTTTCCAAAACTCGAAACCACCAGTTCGGGCCGAAATCTCTTCCCCCATGGATAGATATATGCCTTCCCCGGGCCGGACCTGGCGGCATATTCCCATTCGGCTTCCCGGGGCAACCTGCGGCCCAAGGACCTGCAGTAGCGATCCGCATCCCGCCATGTCACGTTGGTCACCGGCAGGTCCCCGGCGCCGGGAGGAACCACCCCACCAGGCCAGGGAGGAGACACCAACTTGTGATTTTCGACAAATGCAGCGTACTTGGCATTGGACACCTCTGCTTCATCCATGAAAAACGAATGCACAGTGACATAATGGGCAGGCTTCTCAAACGGGTCTCCCCCCTTGTCTCTGCCCATGAGAAACGTGCCACCCTGGATGAACACCATGCCCTTTGGGGGATGGCTCGGAGACGCCACGCCGCCTGCCCGCGCAGACGGCCTCGCATGCCTCGTCTCGGCTCGCCCTGAAGAAACCGTCGCTGTCTCTCCTCTCGTGCCGGCCCGCGCGACCCGGCCCAGGTCTGCCTCCCAGTCCCCTCCACCCTGTGCCATATCCTCGCCGCTGCCCTTCCACCAACCTCGAGACCATCCGAAGACGACGACTCCACCCAGCACCACCAGGAGCGTCAATCCTCCCACCAGCCACCACAGGCGTCCTCTCGGTGCATCCCGAGGCGAGGCAACCGGGGACGGTGGGACCGACGGCGGTCGGCTCGATCTGTCACCGAGGCTTCCCCAGGGCCCCGAAGGCTCGATGGAGCCCTCGATGGTCGGCGCCCCTGCCTCCACGACCGTGGGCCTGAGCGGCTCTTGCCTCGTGACCACCATGTCCGACAAGGCCGAGGCTCCAGGCATGTCCATCGCGGAATGTTGTGTGTGGCCATGGTACCTGCGCCAGATAGCCATGACCCGCTGGTCCACTTCCTTGATATCCTGGAAACGGGCCTCGGGGGCCTTGGCCATGCAGCGTTCAACCAGTTCGTAGACTTCCGGTGCCAGATTGGGATTGACATCCCTCAAAGGAATTGGGTCTTCGGCGAGCACCGACAGCAAGATGGCCTGAACCGTGGTCCCGGTGAAGGGGCGCTGTCCCGACAAGACCTCGTACATCATGGCACCCAAGGAGTAGATGTCCGCCCTGTGGTCCAGGTCCAGACGTCCTTCGGCTTGTTCAGGAGCCATATAGTGGGGTGTGCCGATAATCTGGCCCGACTGGGTGAGATGGGCCTGCGCGGTTTGGACCTTGGAGATACCGAAGTCCAGGATCTTCACGAAGTCCTCTGTCTCGAAGACATGGGTCAGAAAAATGTTTTCCGGCTTGAGATCACGGTGGACGATACCGCTGGCATGGGCCACGTCCAGAGCCCGGCAGACCTGGTGAAAAATAGGAAAGGCCCTCTCTACGGCCATGGCACCGCCCTCGGCGAGGGCAGCCCCCAGACTGCGGCCTTCGAGGAATTCGGTGACGATGAAATAGACCCCGTCCTCGGTCCGGTTGAAGTCGAGCACCTCGACGATATTGACGTGCCCGAGCCGGCCAGCGGTGAGGGCCTCGCGTTCGAAACGCGCCAGGGCTTCATGGTTCGTATTGAATTCAGGACGCAGGATCTTGACTGCGTAGCGCTTGTCGAGACGCAGATGCCTGGCCTCATAGACACGGCCCATGCCGCCCTCGCCGATGAGTCGCTCGATCCGGTACGTCCCAGACAGCACCGTCCCGAGAAACCTGTCTTCTGGCACCAAGGACGTGCCGTCGAAGGGACAGTGCTGCGCATGATCGGG
Organism: uncultured Myxococcales bacterium; assembly: GCA_964539505.1. GTDB lineage: Bacteria > Myxococcota_A > Polyangia > HGW-17 > SLPX01 > CAZIJS01. Next base: position 479 of record CAZIJS010000129.1, on the reverse strand, counting down.
AAAGGTCTTTTTACAGGTCGGACAATACTTCACGAAACTCCCTCCGGCGTCGTCCGTTCCCCCTCATATGTCCATTCCACGAGGCGAAAAGCAAGCATCTTGCGATCACCGAAAGACCCGCGCCGGGCAAGTCATCTCTCCCGCGGACCGGCCCTCCATTTGCTCATCGTCTCGTCATGTCCGGCGCCTCCCATCGACGCCCCAATCCGCCCGTCTCAATTCCACCAGGCCCAACTCCGGTGGCACCCCGATGCGCAACGGAGGCCCGGTCAAGCCAACGCCTGGGCACACATACATCACCGTGCGGCCACGACGAAAGACCCCACGGACATGCGGCACGATCAAGGCGGGATCCAGCGGTCCCAGGCGGATCTGTCCACCGTGGGTGTGTCCGGCGAGAACCAAGTCCACCCCAGCCTCCACGGCCTCGTCGAAAACGTTGGGCCGGTGGGACAACAAGAGCACCGGTCCCTTGTCCC
>CAZIJS010000128.1:0-12542 GCA_964539505.1 uncultured Myxococcales bacterium | reverse complement strand
CCAGCGCCTGGACATGGTGGACGGAAACGCGCTGCGCAGCGCCCTTTCGAACCAGCAGGTCGTCGTGCACATGGCCGGCGCAGTGAAGGCCGAACATGCCGCACAATTTTTCCACGTGAACCTGGACCTGACCAAGCGCATGCTGGACGCTGCCCTGGATGCCGATGACGGTCCCAGACGTTTCGTCTTCCTCTCCAGTCTCGCAGCAGCCGGTCCCACGGGACCGAGAGCGGAACGCGAGGGCCTGGTCCACAGGCCGGTGAGCGCCTACGGCCGTTCCAAGCGCGCCGCCGAATCGGTCCTGCTTGCTGCAGGGGATGATATCGACCTGGTGATCCTGCGCCCCACCGCGGTCTATGGCCCGAGAGACAGGGCCATGCTCCCGGCCTTCAAGGCGGCTGCCCTCGGACTGGCCTTGGCTCCTGCCGGCAGGCGCCAGCGCGTGAGTTTTTGCCATGTCCAAGACCTGGCAACGGCCCTGGTGGCGGCAGCAACCAAGCCGGTTCCCTCTGGCAGGATCCTGCCCATCGCCTCGACGGGTGACATCACCATGGCAGAATTCAACGAAACCCTCCTGTCGGCCATGCAAAACGCGCTGGGAAGAAGTCGGCCTGGAGTCTCCCTGGCGCTTTCCCCCATGGTCCTCCGCATGGCGGGCAGGCTGGCCGGAACGGTGGCCCGGATCTTCGGACGAGCCACCATCTTGGACCGGGACAAGGCCATGGAACTGACTGCAGGAGATTGGATCGTAGACAAAGAGCCGGCCCGAGACACCCTGGACTTCGTTCCCCGATGGTCCCTGCGCGAGGGCCTGGAACAGACAGCGGCCTGGTACCGACAGGAGGGCTGGCTGTGAACGACTCGTCGAGGCAACCTGGTTTTCGAGGCGACGAACCATCGGTGCAACCGGGACCACCGGGAAAACAGGGACTATCCGACAAACAGGGCCAATCCGTGCAGGGCCAATCCGTGAAACGATGGTTCGCAGATCTCGCCCAGGCAGGCGGCATCGAAGTGCTCGGGGGGACTGCCTTGTTCGTGGTGTTTTTCTACCAGGCCAATCCCAGGAACCTGGCAGGATGGATCGGCCCGCTGCTGGATGCGGGCCGGCTGCCCTGGGCAGCCCATCTGGCATCCTTCCTGCTGGGGCTGGTCCTCCTGGTGGCCGTCCCGGCCCTCTGGTGGCGCCTGGGTCGGCGCGGCTCTCTCGATGACGTGGGATTCGGCCTGGGAGACGTCAGGTTCGGCCTAGCGGCTGCCGGCCTGGCGGCCCTGCTCGTCACGCCTCTGCTCTATGTGAACGCGGGCGATCCCGCATTCCAACAGACCTATCCCCTGGTCAAGGAGGCCGGCGCATCCACTCAGGCCTTTCTGGTCTGGGAAGCCATGTACCTCCTCTACTATGTTGCCTGGGAGGCCTTCTTCCGAGGGTTCTGGCTCCTCGGTCTCGAAGACCGCATGGGGGCCATGCCCGCGTTGCTGCTCCAGACTGCGGTCTCCACCGTGGCCCACCTTCATCGTCCAGAGCCCGAGACCATGGCCGCCCTGGCAGCGGGCCTGGGCTTCGGCTGGCTCGCCCTGAGGGCCCGATCTTTTTGGTACCTGGTGCTTTTGCACTGGTATATCGGCATGGCAACAGACCTGTTTTGTCTCGTCCGTTCTCCATGACACCAGGCCGATGGTCGTGGAGGGAAAGGAAACGTCATGCGCATCCTGGTCACCGGCTCTGCGGGATTCATCGGCTGGCACCTGGCAGAGCGACTGCTGGAAGCAGGGCACCAAGTGGTGGGCCTGGACAGGAGATCCGATCCAAAGGCCCCTGTGGGCCTGGTCCAATTCACGGGTGACGTGACGTCGCCGTCCGATTGTGCCCAGGCAATGAAGGGCTGCCATGCCGTCTATCACCTCGCAGCCAAAGTGGGCGACCAAGGGCCTGCCGCAGAGTACCTCCGAGTCAATGCAGGCGGGACCGCCACCTTGGCCAAGGCGGCGCTGCACCAGGGTCTGTCTCGATTCGTGCTCATGTCCTCGGTGGCTGTGCACCATTACCGACGGGGCCACCGCAACGCCGACGAAACTACCATGGCCGACGGCAGCATGAACGCCTACGCAGCCTCCAAGCTGGCCGCCGAACAGATCGTGCGTCACCTTCCCTCGCAGATGGCCTGGACCATCGTGCGTCCCGCCGTCTTTCCCTTCGGACCAGGGGACTTCACCGGCTTCGTTCCCCTGGCCCGGGCTCTGGAGCGGCGGCTCGTTCCCCTCGTCGATGGAGGCCGGGCCCTGCTGTCCACGGCCTACGTGGAAAACCTGGTCGACGGCCTCCTGGCCATGCTCCACCCCGAGGCGAAAAACGAGGTGTTCGTCATTGGAGACGAGCGGGCCGTCTCCTGGCGGGAGCTGCTTTCAAAAATGGCGGCGGCCCTGGGAGCACCGCCACCGAGGCTCTCGGTGCCCTTCGGCCCGCTCAGGGTGCTGGGCCGAACAGCGGACCGGATCGCTGCCCTGTCGGGACACAGGATAGAGATGCCCATCACCGAGTACCGGGTCCTGCTCGCAGGAAGAGACTGTCATTTCGTAAGCTCCAAGGCCTCCGAGAAACTCGGGTACCATCCCCGGGTGGACCTCGACGAGGCCATCGCCAGAACCGTGGCCTGGTATCGCTCGCGCCGACCCACAGAGTGACGGGCACCGGACAGAGTCCTGCCGGGTTCACGGATATTGGGCCGACGGGCCTCGGATTCCTGGAGGGACTCGTGGTCGCATGATTCAGGGAGGCCCTGCTCACGGATCGAGGCCCCATCCAGAGACATCTGGCACTGGCCCGTCAGGGCGAATCTTCGAAGGCCCGAAAACCCTCTCCCAGGACATCGTGGATATCGAAGACGGTCATGAAGGCATCGGGGTCTTCGCGGCGCACGTAGTCCTGGAGCGCCGCGAGTTCACGCCGGTTGACCGCCGTGAAGATGATCTTCTTGTTTTTTCCCCGGTACATGCCCGAGCCGTAGAGAAAGGTCCCACCCCGGCTCAGGTCGTGCAGGATGTGCGGCCGAATGAACTCGGGCTTGTCTGAAATGATGAAGGCACCCTTGCGGTAGGTGAGCCCGGTGACCACGGCATCCACCACTTTGCCGGTCACGTAAATGGTCACCACGGCATAGAGGGCCAACCGGATGTCTGCGAAGGCCAGAACGCCGATGGAGACCACCACCGTGTCCACGATGACCAGGGCCTGCCCCACGGGAAGCCTCGTGTACTTGTTCCAGATCTGAGCCACGATGTCGCTCCCACCCGTGGTGGCCTTGGCGCGAAAAATGAATGCCAAGCCCACGCCGATGAGCAGGCCGCCGAACAGAGACGAAATCATGATGTCGTCGGCGATGAGCGCCTGGTTCCCCCACCACCAGGTCAACCCATCGATGAACACCGATGTCAGCACCAGACCCACCAGGGTCTTGACCCCGAACTTGGGCCCGAGTTCCCGGATGCCCCAAAGCAGCAGGGGAATGTTGATCAACAGTCCTGTCACGCCCGTGGGCACACCCACCAGGTAATGCAGCACGATGGCAATGCCGTACACACCGCCGGGCACGATCTTGTAGGGCACGATGAACCACACATAGCCCACGGCCATGAGAATGGCTCCGAGCAGGATGAATGCATAGTCTCGAAGCCACTCGATGGAGAGCAACTTGGGGGGCACGCCGAACGCCATGGCCAGACCTCCACGCCGGGACAGCTCCGAAGCCGGCAGTCAGTCGACATTCGGGGAATGCAATCCTCGTTCGATGACGGCGAGAGCTTGGTCCTCTTTTCGTGGGTGGCAAGGGGAAAATGCCGCGGCAACAAACGGCCTGCGGGGGGAGAGGGCGAGACATGCCAGGGCCAGAGACAAGACCAAACGATCAAAAAGAAGAGGAAAGGAGAGAACAGGAGAGAAGAAAATGATGTCAGATGCGCCTTTTGATGGCGATGATGGCCATGCGGTCTGCCGCGTTCTCCGCCCGGTCCGACACGTTCCCAATGGCCACCACCACGTCCTTGAGGAGGATCTTGTCGGCCTTGTCCATGTCCGAAGCGAAAATGGCCCGGATGAGCTTGCGCTCCAGCCGATCCGAAGCGCTCTCTTTGACATCCACGTCCTTGACCTCGTAGAGGGTCTGTTTGGGATTGTTGAAAAGCACGTCTGCGGTCTTGCGGAGCTGGCGGTATGCAGCCATGTTCAAATCGAGAAGCTCGCGAAAGTCATCTTTGAGCACATCGGGGATCTCCACCATCTCGGTCTCGATGATGTTGAGCGCGGTCTCGGCAGCGTTGGGCACCCGGTCCATGGTTTCCAACAAGCCCAGGATGTCTCCCCGGGACTCAGGGAGCAACGCCTTGCCGTAAAGCGTCATCTCGATGTCGCGGCGCAGGTCGTCGGCCCGGGACTCGAGCGCATGCGTCTGCCCTTCGTCGGGCTCGTGCTTGCCGGCCACGGCGGCAAAATGGAACAGCATCCCCTCGTAGAACTGTTCCATGCAGGAATCCACCCGCTTGAAATACTCGAAGATTTCCTGCTGGAGTTTTTCTTCGGCCTTGAAGAAAAGCGACATGCAACACTCCTCTCGTTCCTGCCTCCAGGGCACTCATCTGGCCCGAGAGCCTCTCCCGGGGCTGGCCGCCCCTCCTGCGCTGCCCGCTGCCCGAGCCTGCGTCCTGGCTGCGGCAAACAGGCCTCGGACTTTTGCAATGGTGGCTGCCACACTCTCCGGCGTCAAGCCCAGGGTCTGTGCCGCCTGCTCGAAAGCCTTTCGATCCACTGCCAAGGGGTCTTTTCGAGCCAGGCGCTTCATCCTGCGTCGCTTCATGAGAGCCACCCAGGCCTTTTCTGCTTCCAAAGCGATGCGGTAGGGCTGGCGCCGCAACTCGGTCACGGCATGGACCTCCATGTGCCGATATCCAATGGGCCTGCCGTCCCAGCCGCCCCCGTCCGAGGCGAGCCAATACTCACCCACCCAGTCTCCGAAATGCACCAGCCCCTTGATCCATGCCCGGGCACGCACCACCTTGTACGGGCTACCCTGCTTGACCGTGGTGACCAGGGCATGGAGCCTCGACTGGATGACCTGGGCCCTGGTGTTGCGGTCCACCCAAAAATCCATATCGAACGTGGGTCTGTTGGGATCGTCGGTGTTCTCGTGCGCTCGCCACACTTCCTTGGGCAACTTGCCGTGCTGGAATTTGAACCGGGTCTTTTCATCGAACTGCGTGGAATAGTCGATGGTCTTCTTGAATGCCTTGCCAAGCTGCCGGCCTTCCTTCTTACAAGAGGAAAGGCCCAGCAACGAAAGCGCAGCGAGCACCCAAACAGCCAGGGCCGTCACGGCTCGGTCAGATCGTGCCGAGATCTCCTCTCTGAACACAAATCTAGCAATGCTGGAAAAATCTCTCAAAATCACCCCAAAGAGCATTGACAAACCAGGCCGTCTCACAAATAATCCCTCCGATTTTGCTTGGGACCTACTTTGCAGACAAAGCCAGGTTCTGTCAAACCGCGGTCCACGTCAAGTCTGTGAATCACTGCAGGACCGACGGCTTTCACGATTGAGTGACGTCTCTCTCACCGCGGCCGAGTGCCGCTCAGAAGGCCAAAACAACGATGCTATACGAGATCAGGTTTCATGGAAGAGGCGGACAGGGCGCCGTGACGTCGGCTGAACTCCTGGCCCAGGCGGCCATCGGTGAAGGCCGGTACGGGCAGGCGTTTCCGAGTTTCGGTCCGGAACGTCGTGGAGCGCCCGTCATGGCCTTTGCCCGGGTGTCGGACGAACAGATCCGAAACCGCAGCGCCGTGTACAACCCCAATGCGGTCCTCGTCCTGGACCCATCCCTCCTGACCCTGGTGGACGTGACCAAGGGTCTGGCCGAGGGAGGCATCGTGGTGGTCAATACGGCCAAGTCCCCTGAAGACATCAAGAAGGAACTCGGATGGACCAACAAGGTGGCCACGGTGGACGCACTCACCATTGCCATGAAGACCATCCGTCGTCCCATCACGAACACCACCATGCTGGGCTCATTGCTCAAGGCCACGGGCCTCGTCGATGCGGGGCACCTCGAACAGGCGCTCGAGAACCGGTTCGGTCCCTTGGCCAGACGAAACATCGAAGCCATGCGCCAGGCAATGGAATCCACCCGACTCAGCTCAGACTAGGGCCGGATTCCACGGGAGGAAGCACACCATGTCCGAATCGAAGTTGCCGGGCTGGAAGGAGTTGCCGCTGGGCTGCGCCGTACTCGAGCCCATGTCGGCCCGACACAATCTCACAGGAAGCTGGCGGTCCGAACGGCCCGTCTGGGACAAATCTCAATGCGTCAAGTGCGGCGTGTGCCAGATGTACTGCCCCGAAGCCTGCATCCACGAGGATGCAGAAGGGTACTTCGAGGCGGATCTGGACTACTGCAAGGGATGCGGCATCTGCTCCAGGGAATGCTGGACGCAGTGCATCACCATGAAGCAGGAGGAAGTCTAATGGGCAGCACGGCCCCGGACAAACTGAGAAAAGGTATCGAGGTGTCCATCGCGATGGCCGAAGCGGCCGGGCAGGCGAACGTGGACGTGGTGGCGGCCTATCCCATCACGCCGCAGACCCACATCGTGGAACACCTCTCCGAGCTGGTGGCAGACGGCAAACTGGATGCCGAGTTCGTTCCCGTCGAATCTGAGCATTCGGCCATGAGCTGCTGCTGCGGATCTTCTGCGGCCGGCGCCAGGACCTACACGGCCACCTCCTCCCAGGGGCTCATCCTCATGCAGGAGATCCTCTACATCGCCTCTGCGCTGCGCCTGCCCATCGTCATGGCCGTGGCGAACCGGGCTCTGTCGGGTCCCATCAGCATCTGGAACGACCACGGCGACGTCATGTCGGTGCGAGACACGGGCTGGATCCAGATTTTCGTGGAAAACGGCCAGGAAGCCTACGACATGACCTTCCACGCCTTCCGCGTGGCAGAGGACCACGACGTGCTCCTGCCCTACATGATCCACTTCGACGGATTCATCCTGAGCCACGTGATCGAACCCATCGTTTTCTGGGATCAGAAAATGATCGACAAGTATCTGCCCGACTTCCAGCCGGCCCAGCAGCTCGACACGGCCAACCCCTTCACGGTGGGGCCGGTGGGCATCCCGGAAATCTACATGGAAACCCGGATGGCCCACGAGCACGTCCTGCGCGAATCCAAGAAGACCATCATCAAGGCCTGGGACGAACTGGCTGAACTCACCGGACGCAGGTACCGGCCCATCGAGACCTATCGCACCGATGACGCCGACACGCTGCTGCTCACCATGGGGGCCCTTTCCGAAACCGCCATGACCGCCATCGATCGGATGCGCGACCAGGGCAAGAAAGTCGGCCTGGTACGCATCCGTCTCTGGAGGCCCTTCCCATTCGAGGAACTGGCCGAGGCTCTGTCCGGCTGCAAGGCCCTGGGCATCATCGACAGGGCGCTGTCCACCGGCGGCCCAGGCGGCCCGGTGGCCTCTGAAGTCAAGTCTGCGCTCTACCACCTGGCCGACAGGCCCAAGGTGGTCGAGTTTATCATGGGTCTGGGCGGCCGCGACGTCCGTGTCGAAGACATCGAGCAGGTTGCGGACAAAACCATCGCCGTGGCAAACGGCGCCGAGATTCCACCATTCGAAATCGTGGGGGTGCGGGAATGATCGAGCCCTTCAACGTCTATGCAGCAAAACTGCTTCCATCGATTGAACTCTTCTCTCCCGGCCACCGCGCCTGCCAGGGTTGCGGCCCGGTGCTCGCCTTGCGCTACCTGCTCAAGGCCCTTGGGCCTGAAACCATTGTTGCCAACGCCACGGGCTGCATGGAGATCATATCCTCGTCCTACCCGGAAACGGCCTGGGGCGTGCCCTGGATGCACGTGGCCTTCGAAAACGCCGCGGCCGTTGCCTCGGGCATCGAGGCGGGACGCAAGGCCCTGCGCCGGAAAGGCAAACTCCCTGGCACGAAGAAGACGAACATCGTGGCCATCGGGGGTGACGGCGGGACTTTCGACATTGGTCTGCAGGCCCTGTCGGGCGCCCTGGAACGAGGCCACGACTTCATCTATCTTTGCTACGACAACGAAGCCTATATGAATACGGGCATCCAGCGATCCTCGGGCACGCCCTTCGGCGCGAGCACCACCACGTCGCCCGCCGGCTCGAAGAGCTTCGGGCAGCACACGTGGAAAAAGGACCTGGCAGCCATCGGCGTGGCCCATCACGTACCCTATGTGGCCACGGCATCCATCGCCTACCCCTTCGACTTCGTCGAAAAGGTCAAAAAGGCCGCGGCAGTGGACGGACCGGCGCTCATCCATATCTTCGCGCCCTGCCCCACCGGCTGGCGGTCTGCCACCAACGACACGGTGCGCCTCGCCCGATTGGCGGTCCAGACCGGCATGTTCCCACTCTACGAAGTGGACCGCGGCAAGTACCGGATGACGGTGGAGCTGCCCTTCCTCAAGCCCCTCGATGACTACATGAAAGGACAGGGACGATTCCGTCACCTCACCCCGGACGTGATTGCCGAGCTGCAGTCAGGCATCGAAGCGCGCTACAAGGACCTCCTCCAGAAATGCGAGGCGAGCCATGAGTGATACCGATCTCCAAGCCAAAGTTGATCAGATCATCGACCAGTACGGCGCGACACCAAACAACCTGCTCGCCGTGCTCCAGGACGTCCAGGCAGAGTTCAACTACCTGCCCCCCGATGCCCTCAAGAGGGTTTCGAAGCGCATGAACGTGCCCATGACCCGGGTGTCGGGATTGGCCACGTTCTATGCCGCCTTCCACCTCGAACCTAGGGGAAAGCACGTCTGCCAGGTCTGCATGGGCACGGCCTGCCACGTCCGGGGCGCTCCGAGGATCCTCGACGAGTTGGAAAGAAACCTGGGCATCAAGGCAGGCGAGACCACTGCAGACATGCAGTTTTCCATCGAGACGGTCAACTGCGTGGGCGCCTGCGCCATGGGACCCTTGGTCATCGTCGACCAAAAGTACCACGGCATGATGACGCCTGCTGGTGTGGACAGAATGATCAAGAAACTCAAAAAGACCAACTGAGTCTTTGAGGGCGCCCCGAGGCGCTTCGTGAGGACAACAGAGCCATGGCCAAGTTTTCGAGCATCCAAGATCTGGACCGGTTCCGCGACCAACTCATCCAGGCCAGAGACCCCAAGCGCAAGATCATCTCGGTTTGCGCCGGCACCGCCTGCAAGGCCTACGGGTCCGACGAACTCCAGACGGCGCTCCGGGAAGAACTCGCTACCGCCGGCATGAGCGACGTCGACGTGGTCGAGGTCAAGGGCACTGGTTGCCGCGGATTCTGCGAACGCGGCATCCTGGTGACCGTGTTTCCCGAGGGAGTGCAGTACCAGCAAATCCGGCCCAAGAACGCCAAAGAAATCGTCGAGCGCACCGTCGTGAAGGGCGAGGTCATCGAAGAGTTCATGTATGAAGACATGAACTCCGGCAAGCGGATCGAAAAGCACGACGACATTCCCTTCTACAAGAAGCAGCTTCAGCTCCTCATGGGCAACAACCCCATGATCGATCCCAAGGCCATCGACGACTACATTGCCCTGGGCGGCTACCAGGCCCTTTCCAAGGTGCTCGCCGGCATGAAGCCAGACGGGGTCATCGAGACCATCATCAAGTCGGGTCTGCGCGGCCGCGGCGGAGGCGGATTCCCGGCCGGCATCAAGTGGAAGAGCTGTCGGGAGGCTCCAGGCGACAAGAAGTACGTCATCTGCAACGCCGACGAAGGCGATCCAGGCGCGTTCATGGACCGCTCGCTGCTCGAGGGAAATCCCCACTCGGTCATCGAGGGCATGATCATCGGGTCGTTTGCCATTGGAGCGGATGAAGGCTATGTCTATGTCCGCAACGAATATCCCCTGGCAGTCCAGAACCTGACCATCGCCCTGAAACAGGCCGAAGAGTATGGTTTGCTCGGCGACAATATCTTGGGCAGTGGCCATTCCTTCCGGATCCACATCAACCGGGGCGGCGGTGCCTTCGTCTGCGGCGAATCCACCGCACTCATGGCCTCCATCGAGGGATTCGTGGGCGAACCCAGGGCCAAACACATCCACACCGTGGTGTCAGGCCTCTACGACAAGCCCACCAACCTCAACAACGTGGAGACCTGGGCAAACGTGCCCATCATCATCAACAAAGGCGTGGACTGGTACACAGCCATCGGCACAGGCGACGTCTCGGAAAATCCCTGGGGTGGATCCAAGGGCACCAAGATTTTCTCCCTGGTGGGCAAGGTCAACAACACCGGCCTGGTGGAAGTGCCCATGGGTATCACCCTGCGCGAGATCATCTACGAGATCGGCGGTGGCATCAAGGACGGCAAGAAGTTCAAGGCCGTGCAGACAGGTGGGCCTTCGGGCGGCTGCATCCCCGAATCCAAACTGGACCTGCCGGTGGACTTCGACGAGCTGACTGCCGTAGGCTCCATGATGGGCTCGGGCGGCATGATCGTCATGGATGAAAACAACTGCATGGTGGACGTGGCCAAGTACTTCCTAGACTTCCTGCGCCACGAATCCTGCGGCAAGTGCGTCACCTGCAGAGAAGGTCTCGACCAGATGTATCGGATCGTGGACCGGATCACCAAGGGTGAAGGCAAGGAAGACGACATCGACCTCCTCGAAGAACTCGGAGAGACCGTTGCCGAAGCCTCGCTCTGCGCCCTGGGGCAGACCGCGCCCAACCCCGTGCTCAGCACCATCAAGTACTTCCGTGCCGAATACGAGGCGCACATCCGCGACAAGGCCTGCCCGGCGCATCAGTGTCAGCCCCTCATCCGCTACGTGATCAACGACAACTGCAACGGCTGCCACGTCTGCTTCAAGCGCTGCCCGCAGCAATGCATCACGGGCGAGGTCAAGGGCATGCACGAAATCACCCAGGAAGACTGCATCAAGTGCGGCATCTGTTACGAATCGTGCAAGTTCGACGCCATCGACATCGTGACCGGCGACGAAAAACCGCGCATCGCGGCCCTGCACGGCGATCAGCCCCAGGCGTGAGAATCCTCGGCCGGCATGGAGCCGGCCGATTCGAGGAGACAGCGAAATGACCCAGAGTCAGGCAGCGAAAAAAGAAAAACTGGTGGATATCACGGTCAACGGCAAAAAGCTCCAGGCACCAGAGGGTAAATCCCTGCTCAAGGTCCTGCTCGCAGAAGGCTACGAGGTGCCGCACATGTGCTACCACGAGGCTGTGAGTCCCTACGGGGCCTGCCGTCTTTGCCTCGTAGAGGTCAAAAAGGGCAAAAAGACCAAACTGACCACATCCTGCAACTATCCAGTCCTGCCGGACATCGAAGTCACCCTGGACACGCCCAAGGTGCAAAAGCACCGCAAGGTGGTCCTCGAACTCCTCCTGGCCCGCACGCCCAACTCACCGCAGCTCCAAGCACTCGCTGCCCAGTACGGGGTGGGTGAAACCAGGTTCGAAAAAAAATACGAAGACTGCATCCTCTGCGGCCTGTGCGAACGTACCTGCCGCGAAGTGGTGGGGGTCGAGGCCATCGGATTCACCGGGCGCGGGCTGGAGCGCGACATCGGAGGCCCCTTCACGGGCATCCCAACCGATTGTATCGGCTGTGGCGCCTGCGTGTATGTCTGCCCCGTCAATTGCATCCAGGAAGAGCAGATTCCCACCAAGCGCAGCATCGTCAAGTGGAACCGGGATCTTCCCATGCAGGTCTGCAAGCGCTGCGGCTATCCTTTTGCCCCCACGTTCCAGCTCATGAAGTTCCAAAAAGACACGGGCAAGCCCTGGGAGTTCTTCGAACTCTGTCCCGATTGCCGTGGAATGGAGTCATGATCTTCTCGCGTTCCAAGCCAGACACCAGATCCCCAAGCGCACATTTTCTCTCTCTTTTTCTCGCAACGAACAGCCGGCACCCAGACCATCACCGGGGACAATCGGCACTGTCCATGGGCAGCATCCCTGCTCTGCTCTCCGCCCTGGTGACCGCAGCCCTGCTGTCGGCCTGTCCCAGACCGGCAGGCCCCGGAACCACGGTGCGACCCGGTGGCCCCAGGAGACTCACGTTCGCCTTTGGCAAGGACCAACGAGAGACCTACCAGGCAAAGCTGCTCTTTGAGGCCCGAATGGACCAGCTCGGCACCAGGGAGTCGAGCAAACACAGGTTCCTGGCCACCTTTGTCGTCACCCGCAAGGTGACGTCCAACGATCGCGAGCGCGTCTGCTTCCAGGATCGCTTCTCCCAAGCCACGGTCCGCATCGACAACCTGCCGCCCAGACTCACAGATGCAGTGGCCAAGGAATTGAGCGCCGTCGGTATTCTGTGGTGCCTGGACCGGAGCGGAAGGCTCTCCATGTTCTCGGCGCAAAACATGGGGCCGGCTCTGCGCGGGCTGAAGCTGAATGCCGTGCTCTCCCGGATCTATCACATGGCGGCCAGTGGATCGCCCCAGGGCAAGAAACTCGGCGACGAGTGGAAACAAACCAC
>CAZIJS010000127.1:0-12586 GCA_964539505.1 uncultured Myxococcales bacterium | reverse complement strand
GGCGGCGAAGTCTGGGCCGTTCGGGATGCCAGGGCCCTGATTCCGGACCGGATGCGCCAGAATCTCGTGCCTGGCCGGCCGGCCTGGGATGCCTTTTCGAGAGACGCCAGGAGCTGCCGGCCGAATCTGCTCGAGAGGCGGCCTGCAGCGGCCAGGGCATGGGCCGCCAGGGCCACGCTGTAGGGCCCCTCGGCCAGGAGTCGTCTGCGGTTTTTTTGGAGATACGCCAGGGCTGAACTGACAGAGAATCCAGCGAGATGGCCGTGCCTGGCCATGGCCCAGGCAGCATAGGCCGTGAGGGAGAGACTGTCGAAGGAACCATCGCTGTCTTGCCGTTTTGCCAGATAAGCGATGTTTCTGCGGATCACCGCAGAGTCCACGGCAATGAGGCCTTCCATGTCCGCCAACATCTGGAGCCCGAGAGCCGTGAGAAAGATGCTCGCCGGTTTATGACCAAAGAGTGAAAATCCGCCGGTAGAGACCTCGTAGGAGAGCATTCGTTGGTAGCCGGCCTGGACGAATGCATGGGCCTTTCTCCAGAGAACATCCTTGTATCGGCCCAGGAGCCGGAGCACCAGGATGTTGGGATAGGTCACAGAGGCATTCTGTTCGAAACAGCCGTAGGGATGCCTGAGCAGGCTGGACAGACTCTGCCTCATTATGGACGTCATCCCCGGTTCCACGGTTACCGACAGGGTCTTCGTTCCTTGGATGGCGGCAGGTGGGATGAAGATTTCACGCTCGATGTCCTTCGACAGGGTTCCCGTGGATGCCAGCCGTACCGGCCTGCCCCGGGGCTCGACCAGCGTGCTGCGCACCAGGCTGTCACCGAGGTTGGAGGACCTGGCCTGGGCCGTGATACGCTGTGGTCCCAGGCCGCGCACCGTGATGGGGAAGATGACCGGCTTGCTGGAATGGGCTGCGACCGTGATCCGTCTGGAAGCATGCCTTGCCATGTACCAGGCGGATGGGGACAGGGAAACGGTCACCGGCAAAGGCGAGGATGTTTCGTTGAACAGGACCACCGGAAGATTGATCCGGTCGCCCCTGGTGAGTCTCCTGGGCAGGTTGATGTCCACGAAGAGCGGTTTTGCCGAAGGTGCCGAGGCCGTTGCGAATCCCAGCCGCCCCGAGTCGTCCGAGGCGGTGACCCTGGCCACCCAGGTCGTGATGTTGTCTGCGAGCCGAAAAGGCACGAGTGCCTTGCCCTGCTTGTCGGTGCGGAGCATGGGCCTCCAGACGAGCGTCTCTGCCATGCGCTTTCTGGTGGTCATGGCGGGACTGTCGCCGAAGGAAGAACCGAATCCGGCGTGGCCCATGATCACATTCAGGACTCCAGCCCCTCTCGCTCCTGCACCGCCTGCTCCGTATGCCCCCATGCCCATGCAGCCGACGGCACAGTGCTTGTTTCTGGGCAGTCCATTGGTCGAAATCCGAAAGGGACCGAAGGTGAGGTCGTCTTTCGTGTCGAACAGACGATCCGGACCTGCAAGCTGGATCGAAAAGAAGACCGAGGTGGAGCCACAAGAGTCTTCCGTTTCGTTGGAGAGCCGAATTGGGGTGCCCCAGGGATCCCGGGTCTTTTTTAGGGGCAAAAAGCCCTGCATGACGAGGGTTGACAGCTTGGGCAATCGCGGTATGGCACCATCGCACAACTGGGGGTGATGTTGGTGATACTTGAGCCAGAATCGTTTGGTGGCACGGCTCAAGGAGCGACCCAGTTTGCGGGCCCAGGGTTTCAGGGCACGGGTCAGGCGTCGCTTCAGCGAGGACTGGTACCAGGCATGTTCCTGGGCGAAGGTTCTGTGGCGTCGAGTGGTGAAAGCCTTGTATCCCTTGGCGAGCAGCAGGGAGGCAAAGGCCGCTGCAAGTGGTTGGTGCCCGCGCTTGGCTGGGAGGGAGAGGATAGCTTCGGGCGTCAGGGAACGCAGGTTCATGTCTCGCCTCCCTGCTGCATCGTCCACGAGAAAACGTCCCAGTCCGCTCTGCGGCCTGGTTCCCGTCATGGCGTAGATGGCCTTGTCGATGACCGCAAGGCCCAGGGCCGCTTTCCTGGGTCGGCCCGCCTCGTCCGTGACCGAGACGGCCAGGGCAGCCCGGCCTCCCGGGGAATATCGATGCCTGTTCCATGCGATGTGCACCTGGAGCCTGTTTCCGGGCTTGAGAAACAGGAGTGATTCGCCGACCGATTCCTGGTCACCGGCCCCTGGGCGGACAGTCGCCCTGATCCGAAACAGCCCTGCCTGGGATGCCGGCATCCTGGTCCAGACCGCGGCCCTGCCGGCCTGCATCCGCGCAGAGAGGGTTTGGGTGGTCTGGTTCCAGCCACCCAGGTCCAAGAACAGGTTTCCCTTCAACGATTTGGGCCCTCGAACATGGATCCGGACCCGTTCGCCGGCCTTGCAAAGACTGCAATTCGTGGTCACCAGGAGGCGCCGTGTCTTCCAGACCGGGAGGGCTGTCCTGGTGGACCCGCTGTGTCCCTGGCGATCCCTTGCCGTGACGGAGAGTCGGATGGGGTGGCTGGTCTTTTCCGGGACCAGGATATCGAGGCCGGCCGTTCCGTCGGCGTC
This sequence comes from uncultured Myxococcales bacterium, assembly GCA_964539505.1. Lineage (GTDB taxonomy): Bacteria > Myxococcota_A > Polyangia > HGW-17 > SLPX01 > CAZIJS01. The sequence continues at coordinate 10,013 of CAZIJS010000127.1, read as the reverse complement.
GGTCTGGACCCGGATCCTTTCAGAGGGCGCCATGCGCCGTCCCGGGCCGATCAGGAGTGCTCCTCGTACCTGGAGAGACAGGTTCGCCCTGGCCGGCCTGCCGTCCGGCGTGACGGCCAGGACGTACAGCTTCTGGACCAGCCCTGGCACGAGCCGTCCGGCCTGCGGCAGGATGCTCAGGAGGATTTCCTTGTTCGATACAGGGAGCAAAAGTTTCTTCTTTGCAGAGAATCCACCAGGTGCAGTCACATGAATCGACAGGGAAAGGTTGGCCCTGGTGCCGGGCGACGAGCAGCGGCGGGGAAGCTTCGGAACGGGAACCTCGATCTGGTAGAGCCCCTGTCCGTTGAAGTTGCCTCGAAATTCTCTTCTGCCGAACGTCTTGATTGCTTGAGAGCCTTTCTTGCAAGTCATCATGCTGGTCACCACCACCCGGCCCGATTGGACCTTGCTGCCCCACATGTGGTGGGCCTGCACCTGGATGCGTGCCTTTCTGCCGGGTGCGTAGAAACGCCGGTCGGCTTCTGCCGAGACAGCCAGGATGGGCGGCCTGTATTCGAAGACCCTGACCTCTTTTTTCATGGAGGGAGCTTTTCCGTCCAGGTCGCTGTCCTGAATGGTGGCCTGTACGGTGTAGCGCCCGGTCAGGATGCCGGAAGCCAGGGGCATGGCGGCAGCGGCCACGCCGAATGCATCGGTGCGCAGATTTTTTTGGAACAGGAGGTTCGACCGGGAGTCTTGGACCGTGAGGAGCACCCTGGCCCTGTTCATTGGGAGCCTGGATGGTTCGGACAGGGCCAGGACACGGAAATGCATGGTCTGGCCTGGTTGGTAGACCGGCTTGTCCAGGTCCAAGAGCACCTGTGCCCTGGCCAGGATACGCATCTTGAAGGAATGGCGTCTTCGCAAGCCCGAGGGAGATGTGGCCGTCACTGTGAATCGAGCCGAACCGGGACGCCAGATCCTGGGGATGGCGAGCGCAGCTCGTGCCAGGCCTGCCTGGTCCGTCCTGGTCTCTGCCTGGAGTCTCTCTTGGCGTCTCGTGGTGATGCGTACCTGGACCCTGGCACCGGAGATGGGACGGCCCGATGGGTCCTTGACCAGGATACGGGGAGCGTTCAGCGAGCCGATGACCAGGCTGTCCTGGCCGTCCAGACTGACCATCGGAACGTCGAGGAGACTGCTCATGGGCAGGATCAGAGTCTTGACCTGTTTGGGGTGTCCTGCTCGATGAAAGCGCACCAAGAGGCGGTCTAAGTCTGCGTTGCTCAGACTTCGTGGCAACGGAAGCGTCGATGTGACGGTCTGTTTTCCAGCAGCGACTTTCAGTCGCGTCGGTCCGGCGATGATTCCCTTGGCTGGCCCGAGTAAGGTGAGTTCCAGCAGGCCGGGTCCTGGGACATGCAAGCTGACGAGCAGGCTGCTGCCCTGGATGCGTGCGCTGGCCTGCGTCCAAATCGTTTGTGCCGGGGGCGGATGCAGGCGCCTTCTGTCCTGTCTGGAATCTGCCAGAGCCAGCGAGCCCAGGGTGACGAGCAGGATGGCCGCCGAGATCCAGAACGTGATCCTCGTGAAGCGAGCGCTCGGACGATCCAGGATGTCGGGAGGAGAGACGACAGATCCAGCAACCAGGGTCACAGGCCGGTGGGACGCTTCGTTGCCTGGTGGGGTCCCGAGGCTTATTGTGGACATGGTTTCCTCCTGTTTCGAGCACAGACCAATCCCTTGCGACTGCGCTTGGACGCAGCGCCCTGCGGACTTGTCTCTTGGTGACGTCTCTATGGACAGCACTGACCGGAAAAGGTTTCAGGGAAAAACGTGCTGACCCAAAGAGGAGCCGTTCAGTCCCTGTCCGCGGTCAGTTCGGCAGGTGTTTCCAGTGGAGTCAGCACCTTCCCTGTCCGCACTCGTCTGCGGTGAGGTCGCCTCTTGCCGTTGGCCAGGCTGCGCTTGGGCCGGTTTCCTTCGGGGTCAGGGCAGGAGACGCTTTCTCGATACGATGGACAGGACGAGCAGGAAGAACAGGACCAAGACGGATGGGACGAGCCCGGAAGACGACGTCCCGCCGGCCTGGCAGTTGCAGCCACCCTGGGCGCCCGAGCCGTCCGATGCATCGCCGGAACTGCCTGCATCCCAGTTGGGTACCAGGTCGTCTGTGGGCCAGAGGCACGTGTAATCGACGCAGTAGCCGCCGTTGCAGTCACTGTCCTGGCAGCATTCTCCCGAATGGAGCTGGCCGTCACAACAAACCTGGTATTCGCTGGGGCCACAGTCGGCCGGGCAGGTGGAGCAGTTTTCGTTGTCATTGCAGATGCCGTTTCCGCAGCAATCCGGGCCGCTGCAACTCAGGTCCATTTGGAGCAGGTAGGGCCTGTCGGCCGCGAGATCGTCTATCACCGCGTTTCCCTGTGAGTCCAGGGGCACAGTCGAAGGCTGTCCCAGGGCATTGCCGTCCATGTCCGACTCGACCAGGGTCAGGGCCTGGGAATTCTGGGCCAGGATGTCCTTCCATTCCGGGGGCAGCCGTCCAAGGGTCAGGTTCACGTTCATGGTGGGATCCAAGGGCCTGCGGAGCACCAGCAGGGCTCGGTGTCGGTCCAGGATGCGCAGGTTGATGTCGCAGCGTTGCGTTGCGGATACGATGATGTCGTGGTTGGGAGCCGGCCCCACCGCCTGGGTCAGTGCCAGGCCGTGGATGTCGTCTCCGTTGGTGCCGGGCACCAGGGCGATGGCCCCGTCGGTGGTGATGCCGCCCACGGCGGCAAAACCGTTCCTGGACCGGGCGAACTCATAGGTGGATGCCTGGACCCTGTCGCCCACAGCATCGTCGGGCGATTGCCCCAGGCGGGCGGTCCATGCCACCAGGCCTGGTGCCTCCGCGAGAAATCCGCTGGGAGGCAGGCGCAACGGGCCATTGCTCGAATCCACCACCCAGTCCCGGTCGTCGGATGCGGTCCAGGAGACCTGGGCAGAGAAGGTCGTGGAGTCACAGAGGTTGTTTGCGCGGGGTTCGATGCGAAATTGGAGCTGCTGGCCGGCCGACAGGCCCACATCCTGGTTCATGTTGCATGTGCCGTCTTCCGGGAGCCTGCACTGCCAGAGAATGGTGCCGTTTGTGGCCAGGACCGCCCGGATGCCGTCGCCGCAGGATGTGTTGCTGTCGGCAAACGTTCCGCTTACGTGATAGTCAGCGTCGTCTGGAGCCGTAAAGACCCGGACCGACGCGCCGCCCTGGGGATGCCCTCCCCACTTGGTGAGAAAACTGTACCTGCCGCTCCCCTGCCATCGGCCCTGGGCAGGGTCCCAATGCATGGGGACCAGGCCGTTGCCCAGGTCTTCGTAATAGCTCCAGCCGCCCGCCCCCTGCTCGTGTGAAAAGTCCTGGGTGCTGGCGCTGCGCTGTCGGTTCGAGTCTCTGTTGATCCAGAGCACCAGGCCGTTGTCATAGGTAATTTGCACCTTGGCCCGGCGTAACGGAAGGTCGGCCTTGAGGGCCGACTCCAAATCCAGGAACCCGGTTCCATCCCAATAGGCGACTTCGGTGACGTCGGCATTGGCGTACCGACTCTGGACAGCCTGCACGAGCCAGTATTCCGGAACGTGCAGGTCCATCCAGGAGGGATCCCCGAGCAGGCCGTCACCGAGAAACCCGGCATGGCCGTAAGCCAGCTCCGTGGCCCGGTAGCGGTCCATGTCGATCTGTGCCACGTTGGGAAGTTGGTGGGGCTGGTCGGAGAAGTAGCGGGCATAGTAGCCCATGCCGTGGTTGAGCATCGAGGGCTTGATGGATGTCAGCTCGTAGTCCGGAGCCACCAGGGAGTTCCACCTGCCTTCGATCTGGCGCTCCACCCCGTCCACCCAGCCGGCAAAGAAGCTGTCGAATCTTCGTGGGCCTTCGCCTCCTTCACCGAACAGGGGGCCGGCATAGGCCGAACGCATGGCGTCGAAGAGGGATGTCATGCGTTCATAGCCATGGGCCAGGCTGGGAACCGTATTTTTGCCGGCATCGTAGTCGATGGCCATGGCAGGATTCCAGCCCGTTGTGACGTCCAGGTAGGAGGCGTTCGGTCCGTAGGCGGATGCGATGAGCTGGTCTTGTTGCTCTGCGAATCCCTGCATCCTGTCTGCTGCAATCCGGTAGGCCTGTTGTCCGGTCCCTTCGTTGTACCAGGCTTTCCGCGGGGTTCCATTCGGGTCCAGGGCCAATGCCGTTGGGTCCCAAAGGGGACTCGGGTGGGAGGGCTGGTTGTCGGGATACATGTCGGTGTAGTTTTCGTGGAGCGCCACGAGCATACCTTCGGCCTTTGCCCTGGCCACGAAGTCGGCCATGTCCTGGTCCGTACCCATGGAGGGATTGGCCGGGTAGTGGTCGGGCAGACCGGCGTCGTAGCCCCAATGCTGCCAGACGTGGAAGATCACCGCCAGATGGGTCAGGCCGTATTCGGCGTATCGTCGCACCATGGATTCGGCGTCCAGAAAGCCGGTGGCTCCCTGGCCCGGATGGCCGCCTCCGGGCCAGAGAAAACTGTAGTTCGTGGACCCCTGCCAGCGCTGGTTCACCTCGTCCCAGGTCATGGGAATTTGCCTGTCTGCCTGGAACTCCAGGTAGGACCATCCGTTTTGTCCCTGGATCGAGGAGAAATCGTCGGTGCTGTCGTATCGGTTTGCACCGATGTCGATGGTCAGGCGCAGATTCGTACCGTCGCAGGCATTGTTGCCCCGCCGGTCGATGGAAGCCGAGAGGTGATCGCCGGAAGACAGCGAGACATCGCCGGTCCAGACCTGGTCCTGGACGGTGCCGTTGGGAAGAACCAGCCGAACGAGTGTTTGCTTCTCTTTCCAGAGGGTCACCACCACTCCGTCGCCGCAGGATGGGTTCTCGTCCGAACTGTGCAGCGTGAGATGCGCCTGGCCGGACTCGGGAGACTGCCACTGGTAGGCCACGCCCTCGGGAACACCAAAGTTGTGGTGGAGTCCCCAGACATCGAGGACCAGCCGGTCCGACAGGCTCGCTCGATAGGGTGAGGCGTCGTGGTCCGTGGCGGGAAACGCCGCATCCAGGTCTGCGGCGAGTGTCACGTAGGCGGTCTCCGCAAGAGCCAGGCAGTCGCCTGCCGTGTTCGGCCTGATGGTGCTCACGGCATGGGCGAAAATGTTGCCCGATGCGTCGATGCCTTCCAAAAAGAGCATGTCCGAGGCGGAACTCACCGTGGGATCCAGGTAGGCGCTGAGTACGGATCCGTCGCCCAGGAGAACCAACGGGACCGGCAGCAGGGGAATGTCCACGACCCTGGCGCCCGGTTCGGGTCCCATGTGCCCGAGGGACAGTCCGGCATAGCCATCCAGGCCCCAGGTGGCCGGTGAGCTGAATCGAATCTGGAGACTTTGCCCCACGAGGCGGAGCCGGTAGGTCTTTTCGAGGACATGGGAACCTGGTTGTTCCGTGAAGTGGAGGACCAGTTCATCGCCTTGTATGGAATGCTCCAGGAGCGTGGCACCAGCCGTGGGGGCATAGGTTTCTGGTTGTTGCAGTTGTCCCGCTGCGGTGCGGTATCTGGTGCCTGCCTTTTCCAGGATCACGTGGAAGGGGCCTCTGTCCAGGGCTGCGGTTACCTTCAGCATACCCTGCTGGATGTCCTCGTCTCCGAGTTGAATCCGGTAGACCACCCGCGCTGTGCCCTGGGACACGAGCTCGTAGCGTTGATTCGCCGCATCGTAGGTGATGGTGTTCTGGGCGGGAACTTGGACCGCCTGCGGAACCACCGCAGCCAGGGCTCGTGATCCTTGTCCAATCTTTCCCGTAGAAATGGCCGTCGCGCAGGCAGCCCAGAGCAGGAGTCGGCCCCGTCCTGGTCTCTGCAGTCGTCTTCCAGATGATGATAGGTCTCGCATGGAGTCACTTCCTCTCTGGCTCCGGTGGCCTGTCTCTCGCCCACCGGTCGAGCATTGGAGAAACACAGGGGATGGATCGAGTCTAGGGCAACGCTGCCTGCAGGTCCAGGGTGACCATGTGCCTGCGGTAGCGGCCCGCATGGCCCGTGGATTCTCTGGGGGCCGTGAGATCGTAATAGAAGAGGTAGCGGACCTGGACCGTGTAGCGTTTCGTGAGGCTGCGCTGGATGGACAGGAGCAGAGAGCTTCTGCCCTCCTGGTCGAGCCTGGCAAAGTCGGACTGGGACGCCGGGGTATAGAGGAGCAGGCCCTTGGCGTAGTCGAGGTACTGCAGCGTGGCTCGTGTCACGACATACAGTTGCCAGGGCAGGGCCATGGCCGCCTGGAGCGTCAGGCTGTGTCTCGTGCTCGACCAGGTGGGATCCGACGAGAACTCCGCCCAGAGTTGGTAGGACATCCGCATGAGGAACCACCCCAGGTACTCGGCGTCCAGACTCAAGACAGGGGCCATGTCGGACCTCTCCTCCGGCCAGTTCGGGTATCGATTCCAGGCAGCGGCGGTTTCCGTGCTCAGGGTGAGACGGTGGGCGCCGGTCTCCTTTCCGAGATCGAAGACCATGGAGAGGCGCAGGAACGCAGAGAGTCCCTGGTAGGAAAGGGTTGCGTCTGGAAAATACGAAAACCGGGTCCATCTCACCCCGCCCTGGACCTGGACGTTCGCGGCAGCCGAGCCGGCGGCCGAAGCCTCCGCCGAGAGGATTCGGAAGCTCAGGGATGCGGGCAGGACGGCCTCGGTGGCATTTCCAGAACTTTCTGCCGCCCTGGCTGTGGCTTCGTGGGACTCGAAGTGGGAGCCTGTCAGCGACAAGGTCAGTTCTCCGGCCCTGGCGCGCCAGCCGAGGTGTGACTTGACGATGAAGAGGTCGGCGGATTGTGCCGCATCGAAGAAATGCATCTTTCCGCCCAGGTCCAGGCTGGCCGTCAGTTCCTGTCTCCAGGGAAAGGCCTTTGCCGCCAGGCCCAGAAGCCCTGCGGCAAAGGCCGATGGATGGGTGGGCAGGCCGCTGACAGGTTCCACGCGCGTCGGGTTCGAGTCGAACCCCAGGCTGTTCGTCCAGGTCGCCGTGATGCGGCTCGCCACGGCGCGCCTCGGCGTTTCCTGGGATACTGGATGAGGGGCTGCATCACGGTCTGAATCAGGGGCTGAATCCTGGTTCCTGGATTCAGCACTGCCGCTGCGTTCCCTGTCCGTGGCATGACCAGACGTCTCTTCTGCATGGAGGGTGCCTGCCCAGAGGATCATGAGACAGGAGGGGAGCCAGAAAAACATGTGACGAATGTGGAGAGAGCCGCGCGTCACGGCAAGGCCTCAATGCCTGCGAGGTCTGCGTCGAGCAGGCCTGCCGGCCCTGCGGCCTTTGTGTCTGCGCCACCAGCGCAGAGGTCCTCCACCTCGATACCAGCCTGGTTTCGGACGCCTTCCCAGGAGCTTGAGTCGATCCATTTCGGGCCGGTCGCGCAAGGGGGCTCTGACCGCGTTTTTCGGCACGAGGATTTTCAGGTCTTTCGGCCCCAGGGTCACGCGGTGATCGTAGGTGATGTCCAGAACGCGGGCCTCACCCTGCTTGCCGTCCTGGCCGCTGGCAGGCGCCAGGAGGATGGCGGCTTCCAGGTGCAGTCTGGTGACCAGGGGGCCCTTGGTGACGCGCATATTGCCCGAGACACGAAGGCATGTGCTCGTCGTCTGCCACCCGGAAGCTGGTCCGGCTGGCTGCGCGGCCACGAACTGGAGCTCGTAGCCCGTTTCGCCGGGTGCCTTGCCGCTGCGACCTGCGCCTGGTTCCTTGCGCAGTTTCATGCAGGGCGCCAGCAGGTGCCAGACATCTTTAGGCGCCCGCCAGATTCTTCGGATGTGGCGCAACGCTTCCTCGCGTTCCGCCTTCCAGAACATGAAGGGACGGTAGCGCAGGTGAAAGTACAGCCTGGGGGCGGTCCAGACAAACTCGTAGCCGTATTCCCGGTTGTTGTCGGCCCTGCCCTGGACATGTCCCTGGGCGTCCACTTCCAGCAGGGAGCGTTCGGTGATCCGGACGGGCGACGTGGGGTCTGCAGGACCCAGGTCCTGGATTGCCGCTGGTTCTTTGTCTGGCTGCTCTTCCGTGGATTGATCCTGACGTGCCTTGGAGTGTCCCTTGTCTTCGCGGGAGGGATGGCGCGACAAGGTGACCGTCGATTCGAAGCGAAGCCCACCCCGCTTGGCGGCCAGTTCCAGCGGCGAGTTGTCGAAGAGTTTTTCGAGATTCGTTGCGTTGGATCCGAGATTCGAAGGATCGATTCGGTCTGCAGCGTGCCTGGCCTGGGAGGACCTGGAACAGGACGGAGCGGTCAGGATCACCAGACCAAGGATGAGAGCAGAACTCAGGGCTCCGCCTTGGCCCATGTGCCGGGTCGTGACCGGCCCGGCGCAGTATCTGCGCGCTGGGATCAGTTTCTTGTCGGGTCGTGGCACGAAAACCTCTTCGATGGCAACGTCACTTTGGATCGTTTCGGGCGTTCTTTGGCATCTGGTCTTTTAGCACAGCGCGAAAAGGGCGCTCAACTGGAAAAGGCGGGCCGACAGGTGCCGTGGTGGATGCATCGATGGAGGCCTGGTCTGCCCGCTTTCCATTGGCTTCAAGATTTCGGTTTCGGGCCGGTGCGAGAATGCCTGCTCGTCCTTTTTCGTTTTCCGTTTCCTTTCTGTCCGCCGGCCCCTGGATTCCGGCTCCGCTTCGTTGGGGAACGCTTTCGAGAGACAGATCCGGAAGATCGTCGCGACCTTCGGGTACGGGAGCCGGGTCCAGGCTTTTCCTCCCGGTCGGGCAGATCGGCGGTGAGGATCCGGTGCTGGCGGATTTTGTCTCCCAGTGTCCTTGGCATCTCCACCTCGTCGGTGGGATCGTCTGGGTTGACGCCCGAGGCGAACATGGCCGTGGCAGGGGTTCCCGGCGTGGGAATGAAACTTTGGACCTGCCTGGGTTTCCAGCCCTCGGACCGGAGCAACCGGGTCAGCCTTGCCATGCGTTCATCCGTGGATCCGGGAAGCCCGGAGACGAAGTAGGGGTTGAGAAAACATTGGATGTCGTGTCGCGCCTTGATTCGCTCAAACAGGCGCCGAAACGTTTCGAAAACCTCGTAGGAAGGTTTCTTGGCGAGCCGCAGGACTCTCGGATCGTTGTGCTCGGGCGCCACGTGGAGGTGGCCTCCCACGTGATGGAGCATCAAGTCTTCGACATACTTGGGAGCCCTGACAGCCAGGTCGTGGCGCAGGCCCGAGGCGATGAGGACCTTTCGAACCCCGGGCAATGAGCGTACCTGCGCCAAGAGTCTCCTGAGGGGCTCGTGGTCGCTGTCCAGGTTCGGACAGATGCTCGGAAACAGGCAGGACGGCCTTCGGCAGCGCCGGCAGATGCTTCGATCCTTGCCCTGCATTCCCCATGTGTTCGCCGTGGGGCCTCCCAGGTCGGAGATGATACCCTTGTTCATCGAGGCGACGAGTCCGGCTTCCCGCAGGATGGATGCCTTGGACCTGGACTGGATGTCTCGGCCCTGGTGCGCGAAGATGGCGCAAAAGGTGCAGCCTCCGAAACAGCCGCGGTTGATTTGAATGGAGGCCTTCATCCGGTCCATGGCCGGGATGGGTTCGTCATAGCTGGAATGGGCCTGCCTGGAGTAGGGCAGTTCGTGGACGAAATCGAGTTCCTCGCTGCTCAGGGGCAGGGCCGGGGGCATGGTCAGCACCAGCCTGTTGTCGTGGCGTTGGACCAGGAGTTCTCCAAGGAACGGGTTGGCTGCCCTGGATGCAATCCGGGCTGCTTGGGCGAGCCGCACCCGGTTGGACTGGATCGACTCGAAGGAGGGAAGCTCCCTGATGCGCCAGGCAGAGGGCTCGACTGGATCGCGGAACATGTCCTGCCCACCTGTCCGAGCGGTCGGCCGGTTCTGCGTGGCAACCCTGTGATCGGGAGTCGATGACTGGTGGTCCGGATCCTGCGCAGGCCCGAGGTCTGCGGGAGACACCTCGTTGCCCTCTTCGAGGTTGAGGCCCAGGTCCTGGACCTGCTTTTCGCTGAGCGCAAAGG
>CAZIJS010000126.1:0-12632 GCA_964539505.1 uncultured Myxococcales bacterium | reverse complement strand
TCCGTGGTTCCGGCACTCGAGAAGGTGTGTCGTACCTCCTTTTGCTTTCGTAGTGTCTGGGCGACAGCGTCGGCGACTTCCACGGTGCGGTGCAGGGGAGTGCCTTCGGGCATCTCTACGGTGATCTGGATGAAGCCCTGGTCGTCTTTGATCACGAAGTCGACACCAGTGCGAAGGGCGAGAAAGGCGCTGCCTCCTGCAAGAGCCAGGGCGACCAGGATCACTGCCGGCCGGTGCCGCAGGGCCAGGGCCACCAGTCGGCCATATGCTCCCTCGAATCGGGTCAAGAGGGATTCTGAGCGTTCGTAGAGCCAAAGAAGCGGGTGCGCCCTGTCGTCGTCGGGGCGGATCCTGCGATGGAGCAGCCGTGCCGTCAATGTGGGCGTGAGCACCAGGGCCGTGACCAGGGATGCGAACAGGGTGAGGGCCACCACGAAGGCGAGCTGGCCGAAGATGATTCCAATAAAGCCCCTCACGAACACGAGCGGCGCGAAAATGACCACGGTCGTGAGGGTGGATGCGGAGATGGCCAGTCCCACCTCTCTGGTTCCACCCACCGCAGCCTCGTGGGGTTCTGTGCCCTGTTCCACCCGGTTGGTGATGGATTCGAGCACCACGATGGCATTGTCGACCACCATGCCGATGCCCAGGGCCAGGGCCAACAAGGACACGGAATTGATGGTGTAGCCCATGAGGTAGATCCCCAGGAAGGAGGCCACCATGGAGGCTGGGATGGTGAGGGCCACCACCAGGGACGTGCGCAGCCTGCGCAAGAAGAGCAGGACCACCACCACCACGAGGATTCCTCCGATGATCACGGTGTCGGACAGATTGTTTACTGTCTGCCGGATGTCTTCGGATGCATCCAGAATGGGGACCAGGTTCAATTCGCCTGGAAGGTTGCGCTGGATTTTCGGGATGGCGGCCAGAACCCGGTTCGCCACCTCCACCGTGTTCTCCCCGGATTTTCGGAACACCATGACCCAGGTGGTATTCTTGCCGTCCTGCTGGGCATAGGACGCCCGCTCCGGCAGCTCCCAATGGACGTCTGCCACGTCTTTGAGCCGCACCAACGCGAGTTCATCGCTGTAGGGCTCCTGGAGGCTCGTTCTCAGAGCGCCTGCATAGGGTGGAACCACAGAAAATCCAATGGGTGTCTCGGCAATGTCGGAGAGGCTCTCGAAGTCGCCTGGCACCTGCACCGGCAGGTCTTGGCCTTTCCATGTCATGCGGCCGCCCGGCACCGAAAAGTTGGCTCGTTTGAGCACCTGGACCAGGCGGAGCAGGGAGATGCCCCGGGCATCCAGGTCCCTGCGGCGCACCTCCACAACGACTCGTTTCTTGGGCGCATTGAGCAACAGAACCGAGCCGACGCCCGAAAGACGTTCCAGCTTTTCGGCCACCTTTTCCATGATGACGCGCCGGTAGGGACGGATGTCACCGCGCGCGTTTCTCACACCCAGGATATAGACCGGAAACATGGATGTGTTGAATTTGAAAATCATGGGTTTTCTGGCGTCTTGCGGCAGGTGGCTCTTGGCGAACTCCAGGTGCTGGCGCAATTCCTCCACCACGGCTTCCAGGTCTGTTCCCTGCTCGAATTCACAGACGACGATGGAGAGGTTTTCCCGGGACTTGGACCGCAGGTCCTTGAGCCCTGAGGTGGTGCTCACGGCGCGTTCGATGATGTCTGTGACCTTCTTTTCCACGTCCGAGGGACCGGCACCCGGGTACACCGTCAAGATGGTCACCGCGGGGACCTCGATTTTCGGCAGTTGGTCGATGGGCAGAATGGTCAGGGCATAGACCCCGAACAGGGTCACGGCCAAGTAGACCATGATCACAGCCAGGGGCCGTCGCACCACAATTTCCGCCAGGCCGGTGCTCTGTTTTCCGGGCTTGCTCATGGCTTTTCCTTGGGCAGAGGCTCCTTGGTGACGGCAAGTCCGTCTCTGAGGTCGTCGAGGGACCCGGCGGCCACGTCATCTCCCACCGCGAGTCCCTTGGTCACCTCGACCCATTCTGCGTTCATCGAGCGCCCCAGTTCTATCGGCCTGAGCATGGCCTTGCCGTTCGAGACGATGAACACCGATGATTTTCCGTCGGCCGGCCTTGTGGCCAGATAGGCGCGACGCAAGGCCAGGGTGGTGACCGGTGGGAGATCGATCCGGATGCTTCCGGACATGCCTGGAAGGAGTGTGCCGTCTTTGTTGGGGATCTGCACCACGAGTTTGGCGGTCCTGGTGATCCGGTCCACATCGGGACGGATGGATGTGATCCTGCCCTTCCAGACTCGGTCGGGAATCACGTCGGCCCGGATCGTGACGGGGCGGCCCACCTGGATTTCGGCCATGCCCGTTTCCGGGACCTCGGCGTAGACTCGGATGGGATCGATCTTGGTGACCACAAGGACGATGGTGGGCGGAAAGGCTCTGGCCATGTCCCCTTCGTCCGCGAGACGTCGGATCACGTATCCGTCGAAGGGCGCCCGCAGCACCGTGTCCGAGAGCTTGGAGTAGGCACGGCGGAGTTCCTTTTTGAGCCTGCGTGCCGTGGTTTCCGCGGCTTCTTTCTTGGCCCTGGCCGTGGCGTACTGGATGTCGATCTCGTCGAACTTCATTTTCGAGATCACGCCTTCCTTGTAGAGGCGTCTGGCACGGCGATGGGGGTCGGCCAGTTTGGCCAGGACTTCCGATGCCGCCTTGGCCTGGGCTCTGGCCGCGGTGAGCTGGGAGCGAAGCGGGATGGTCTGGACATAGATTTCCTTGGGGCTGACCCGAACGAGGACTTCGCCTTTTTTGATCCGGTCACCTTCGTGCTTGGTGATGCGGGTGATCGCCCCGGGGATGGGCGGTCCGATGAGCACCTTCCGGGATGCCGAAAAGGTGGCATCCAGGGTCAGATGCCTCGCGAAGGTCTGCTTTTGGGCCCGCCAGATTGGGATGGTAAGCGCCCGTGAACCAGCCTTACCTTCCGGAGACTCTGCTTTCTTGCAGGCGGGTTGACCAGCAGCCAAGACTGCGGCTGACAAGAACAGCAGAATGGATGTCCGGAGGTCAGAGGACTCTCCACGAGGAACATGGGGTTGGCGTTTCGTACAGCCAGTCGCGCTCATGGTGCGTCTCCCATGGCGGCCTTGAGCGCCGCAAGGATTTGGTAGTAGCCGTAGAGGGCCGCTGCATGGTCTGCCTGCGCCTTTTCCAGGGCCTGATGGGCGCCCATGACGTCGGTGTTCGTGGCGGCCTGGTTCTCATAGGCACGCTCCACCATGCGTCGTTGTTCCCGGGCCTTGGCCATGGCCTTCTTGCTGACTTGAAGCGATTTTTCTGCGGCCTGCAGTGAGAAATAAAAACGGGCCACTTGGAGCCGGATCCCTTGTCGGGCCTTACGGTAGAGCGCTTCGGCCCGCGCCTTTTTTGCTTCGATTTCGTCCACCTTGAATTTCTTTTTTCCCCATTCGAAACTCCAGGTGGCCAGGGCGCCCACGAACCAACGGTTCGTGGGAAACATGGACTCCATGCCGTGGGAAAACTGGTATCCGCCAAAGAGTGCAACGGCGGGGACATATTGGAACCATGCAGCCTGCCTGCCCAGGTCCGCTTGGGTCATCCTGGCCCGGATCAAGGCGAGTTCCGGTCGTTGCTTTATGGCACGGCGGACGCATTCCGACAGCCCCAGGCTGAATCGCGGCGGCGGATCCGGGAAGTTTTCCGTGAGGCGGATGTGCCGATCGGGGTCCATGCCCAGTTGAAACTTGAGCAGAGCCCTTGCGAGTTTGACCCCGGATTCGGCCTGGATCACCAGTCGCTCGATTTCAGCTCGTTTTACCTGGACCTGGAGGAGATCCGAACGTTTTGCCGCGCCACCAGCCAAGAGCTTGCGAACCCGTTCTTCGTGGGCAGCCATGAGACGCACCGCCTGTCGGGCAATGGCGAGATAGGCCTTGGCCTGGTAGACCTGCAGGTAGGCGGACACGACCTTGCTGTTCACGTTGAGCCTGGTGGAGCGAAGTTCCAGCTCCCCAGCCTGTGCGTCGATGCGCTTGATGGCGAAGAGCTTGTAGAGGGGATACAGCGACGTGATGGGTTGGATGAGCGAGACGCCTGCAATGGCGTTCCAGCGTTCCATGACGGTCATCTTCAGGGAGTCGGGGTCCATGTCGGGAAAAAACGTGGCCAGCGAGTCTTTGAGTTCGTCGGGGAGGGTGTCGAGCTGGTATTTGGTTTGGACCTGCAGGAGTCCGAAGACCGAGACGGTGGGAAACATGGCTGCCCTGGCACCTTTCATGGCAGCGTTGGCTTCCCGTATCTTGGCTCGTGCCGCCACGACATCCGCATTCCGTCTGCCTGCCATGCGCAGCGCTTCTGCCAGGCCGAGGCGGACTGTGGCATTGGGATGTCCCGGGGCCATCTTCCGCGGGGTCGTCTTCCCTTGGGCTGTCTTCCTCGTGGGCCGCTGGTCCTTGGGTGCTTTTGTCCCGGCAACCTGTCCCGGGGTCGCCATGGCTGCGACGGATGTGAGCAGGCAGAGGAGGTGGATCATGACGATTCACCTCCTGTGGGGGACTGGGAATCTCCAGTCGAAGCATGCTCTGTCCTCTTCGAATCCTTAGCCCCAATGTCTTCGCTTCCATGCGCCCGGGGTTGGATTGGGGCTGAATCCTCGCTGCCCGACAGAGTATCTTCGGTCATCTTGCGGACAGGGCCCTGGCGTCCCAGGCCTGCTTCGTGACGCTCGCGCAGGGATGCCGCCTGGTGGGCCAGGACGTCAGGGTTCCAGAGCTCTCCTGGGATGTCTTGGGGAGGTTGGGCGGACAAGCCGAAAAAGAGGATGTCCAGGATTTCCGGGTATCGTTCCGCGAATGAGGTGTCGGGGTGTTCTTCGATCCAATGGAAAATGGAGGCGTTGAGCACGGCCGTGAGCACCACAGCCATGGTGCGGGGATCCAGTTTTCGCAGCCGTCCCTGGGCGATCCCGATGTCGAGGACCTTTTCCACGAGCCTTTCGTATCGTTGATATTGATCGAAGAACTGCTCGGACAGGTGACGGGGCACGGCAGTGCCGCTCTTTCTGCCCAGCGCGGCGAAAATTTCGAAAAAAGCCCGGTGTTCGTCCATGAACGCAACGTGCACCACCGACAGGCTCCGAAGGAGTTTCAAGAACTCGGTTTCGGCTTCCATGGCTGCCACCAACTGATCGTAGAGGTCATTGATCCGGCGCAGGAACATGGCCTCGAAGATTTTGTCTTTGGATGGAAAGTAATTGTAGAGCGACCCTGTGGCAAACTCTGCCAGAACCGCGATGTCTTCCATCTTTGCCTGGTGATACCCCTTGGCGGCAAAGACTTCTTCGGCTGCTTCCAGGATGGCTTCACGTTGGAGTCGGCGCACCTTTTCCCGCCGACCGAGTTGTTTTTTCGGCTGTTCCATGGGCTCGCATCCTTCCGGCCTCGACCATGACCAGGGGGGGGCGAGGTGGAAGTGTATGGAGTTTCAGCTTTGTGTCAACAGTAATCAGTTTTGTGAATAGAAATTCAGTCACGCCAAGGAAGCCCTGATTTCACGCCCGTTTCCTGATTCCTGAAGGATGGTGAGGAACTGTAGAATGTTGTGAAGTTCGAGGACTTTGAGAGACGGTAGGATGTTGTGAAGTTCGAGGGCTTTGAGAGACTGTAGGATGTTGGGAAATTCGAGGATTTTGAGGGACTGAGGGTGTAGCAGAACCCAGGATGTGGACAAACTTGCGATGTTAGGCGACTCGCGCTGGGGGGACGACTAGCGCAGAAAGGAAGGCCGTCTGGACTCGTTTTGCACGAGCACCATGGAAGGGACGGTGCTGTATGGGCTGCAGATGGGAGAGGGGGACCTTTCGATGCGCAGGGCAAAAGGCACCGATTTCGTCAGGCGCTTGTTTTGGACCTGGATCGTGATTCCGGCTCTCGGTTCCAGAACGACACCGCAGACGCCTCGTTTCATGCCGGCCCCGCGGACCTTGACAGCCACCTGGCGTTTGGAGTCGGGTGATTGGACCACCAGTTCCAGAGCCGGGGTCTTTGCGTCTTTGTCTTCGTCATAGTCCACGGCAATGTCCACGGCCACGCCGCGGGGGCCCGTGAGCGTGTAGACATGGGTCGCGCCCGGCAGGACCATGTCCTCTTCTTCGTATGGTGAACGGAAATCATCGGAGATTTTGGTGCGCTGGCAGGCCACCAGGGTCCCGGCCACCAGGAGTGCCAGGGAAACGATGGTATGGAAGTCCAGTCGTTGCACCGCGTTCGGTCTCCTTCGAAGAAACTCCGTGGTCCCTTCGGGGGACTGCTCTTGAATCGATCATTTTTAGAATAATCAGTCTAAAGGATGGCTCTTTATAAGCACAGGAACGACAAAGATGCAAGAACTGTCGAAAATCTGACGCTTTTGGGAGGGACAGCAGGCAGCCCTTCGTTTAGGACCCCGCGGGCCAGACCTTCGTGAGGATGAAGACCAGGAGCATGATCAGGCCGCCCGACACCACGACCACCAGGCTTCCGGCCATGGTGTCCGACAGACCCTTTTCCTGATGCAACCATTGTGGGAGGCGGTTGATCCCCCTTGCAGGCTTGTCCGCATTCGCCTTGCCTCCGGGCTTGTCGCTCCCCTTTTTGCCCTTGCCGGGACTGTTTGACGACGTTGCCTGTGCCTTCGCAACCATTGCACCGTCCTTGTCTTGCTTGTCGACCTTGTCTTGCTTGTCGACCTTGTCTCGTTTGTCGGTCTTGTCTCGTTTGTTCGCCATGGGTCCTGCCTTCGCTGTCGTCTTCGGGTGCTCCTCGGCTGCCGGTGAGCTTGGTCGATCCTGTCTCATCCGGGCGGTCGCGGGCGAGCCCGAAAGACTCTGGAAACGCCTGCTCACAGCCTGGCTGCTTATAGCCGATGCGATGCCTTGTCGCAACGTCTCGATGCTGCTCTGCCGGCGTGGAATCCGGTCCTTGGTGGGGCTGCATGGCGCATGTGATGGGGCTGCGTCGCAGAGGGTGGGTGAGAAACTTGGCCTGTCAAGGACTGCCGGGTATGGTACCATATCTCTATGTGGTCCCTGGTCGCAGGGGCCGAGCGGGCGAGAAAGGCAAAGGTTTGGACATGCCCGAAGGCAGGGTCACAGAAAAGGAGAGAACGACGTGCCGGCTGAGTGGCCATGTTGGAGAGAGACTGGCGATGCTGACCGGGGCTGTCTTGTTGTGTTGTGGGATGGTAGTGCTCTGCAGCGATTGGCCGTTTGGGGGGACCGCCCGGGCCGAAGAAAGCAGGCAGGAGTCCAGCAGACAGGGCGCTGCGCGGGCAGGGACGGCAGCCAGTTCTCCTGCCGCCGGAACCACCAGAACAGTGACGGATCCCAGGTTTCTGGATCCGGATCCAAGGCGTCGCGCTGCGGCGGTGCGTCGGGCGGCCCTGGAGGGGGACGCGAAAATCGTGGCGGACCTGGAAATCCTCCTTGGGGATCCCAGCCCGTTGGTGCGCCAGGCCGCGGCCGAGGCTCTCGCCATGGTGGGTGGGCCGCCCCAGGGCCCATTGTTGATCCGGGCCCTGACGGACCGGGTTGGCGGGGTCCGCAAGGCATCGGCCTATGCCCTGGGCACGTTGGGGATCACCAATGCCGTGCCGGCACTGGTGAAGATCCTGGGCGATGCCCAGGGGCCTGTGCGGCGCGCGGCGGTGGAGGCCCTGGGCGCCCTGGGCGCGGCCGAAGCATGTGCGCCTGTCACGAGCCTGGCCTCGGACCGAGCGCCCATGGTGCGCCTGGCCGTACTCCATGCGATGCGCGACATGCATTGTCCGAATCGCATGGACATCGCCGTAGACCTCCTGGGCGATCACGTCTGGCAGGTGCGGCGCGCTGCTGCCAAGGAACTCGTGCATTTGGGACCTGCTGCGGCCCCGGTTGCTGCAAAGGCGCTGTCCCACACCTATTGGCTCGTCCGTGCCCAGGCAGCCGAGGTCCTGGGGAGGCTCAAGGCCGACGGGTACGTGCCGGCCCTCGTGGCCGTCCTCGGGGATCCATCGAGTCACGTTCGATACGCGGCGGCCATGGCCCTGGGGCGCATCGGGGACAGGGCGGGTGGCGATTCGGTGACCAGGTTGCTCAGCGACGACGATCCCTTCGTCCGGGAGGCAGCGGCCCAGGCCTGCGCCCATATCTGCGGGTCCATGGCTGTCAGGCCGCTTTTGCATCTGCTCTCCGATCCCGGTGCCATGCTCCGGATGGCAGCGGCCCAGGCGCTTGGCCGGATAGGAGATCGGGCTGCGGTGGCGGGGCTCATGAAGGCCGCCGAAGATTCCAAGCCCTATGTGCGCCAGGCTGCGGTGGATGCGTTGGGTAGGCTGGGAGATGCCAGGGCTCTGGCAGTCCTGGCGTCCCGGGTGGGTGACAAGGACCGGATGGTCCGGTCCGTGGCAGCCCAGGCCCTGGCCCGGATCGGCGTGCTGGCATTGCCCACCCTGGCGGGCCTGGCCGAATCAGGCAATCCCAGCATCAGGCAGGCCGCATTGTCTGCCGTCGGCAAGATACCCGATGCCCAATCCGGAGAGATCGTGGCCAAGGCACTTTCCGACCTGGACTGGTCCGTGCGGGCCTCTGCGGCGGATGCGGCGAGGCGACTGGGCACGGTTGCCCTGCCTGCGCTCATTGCATCGGCGGGCAAGGGCACGGCCGCCGGCAGGGCGGCGGTGGCCAGAGCCCTGGGAGAGATCGGCGATTTGAGGGCGGTCGCGACGCTGGTGCAACTGTTGGGAGACGGATCGGTGGAGGTCGTGATCCAGGCGGCCTGGGCCCTTGGAAAAATTGGTTCACCGAGCACCGCCCCGGCGCTGCTCAAGAGGCTGCATCACGAAAACTGGCGGGTCCGGCGTGAAGTAGTTCGAAGTCTGGCTGTGTTGGCTTGCCCCGATTGTATCCAGGCTCTCCGGGACGCCGCCAGGGACCGCGATTCCCGCGTGGCCGTGGTGGCCAAGACACTCCTGCCCAAGGCTTTGGCCAGGGCTCGACAGTCACGTCCGACAGATGCGGCTGGCGGGCAACCTGGTTCGTCCGAGCAATCTGCTCCTCATTCGGAGCCGAACAGCGGGTCTGGGACCAAAGGCCCGGCACCTGCTTCGTCCGTGGAGGCAACTTCCCCGGCATCTACAACCAAGTCTGAATAAGGAGGCATGTTCGTCCATGAGTTCTCAACGAGTGCATTGGGGATCACGGCTTGGTTTCATCATGGCGGCCGCTGGCTCGGCCGTAGGGCTGGGCAACCTCTGGAAGTTTCCCTACGTCACCTGGTCCAACGGGGGCGGCACCTTCGTCCTGGTCTATCTCCTGGCGGTGATACTGCTCGGGATTCCCATCATGATGGCCGAGATCCTCGTGGGCCGCAGGTCACAAAAGAGCCCGGTGCCTGCCTTCGAGTCGCTGGGAAGCAAGAGGTGGACCCCCATCGGCTGGCTCGGGGTGGCTGCAGCGGGCGTGATCTTGTCCTACTATTCGGTGATCGCCGGCTGGTCCCTGCGGTCCTTCGTTCAGTGCATGGGTTGGTCCATCCATGGCTACCAGGCACCGGCAGCCAAGGCGTTCGGGCTCTTCCTGGCCAACGTGCCCATGCAACTCGGCCTGACCCTGCTCTTTTCGTTGGCAACGGCCCTGGTGGTCTACCGGGGGGTGAGCGGCGGGATCGAGCGCACCACGAAGCTGCTCATGCCGGTTTTGTTCCTCATCATGATCTACTTGGGAATCACCGCGGCCACCATGAGTGGAAGTGGTCATGCAGCAAGAATGATTTTTACCCCGCACATGTCGAGGTTCCACCCCAGGATCGTGCTCGAAGCTGTGGGTCAGTCGTTTTTCACGCTTTCGTTGGGCCTGGGCGCCATGATCACCTACGGTTCCTACCTGGACAAAAAGGCGTCGGTGTTTCGGTCCGCGGCCTCGGTGGTGGTGCTCGATACGTTCGTGGCGTTGATGGCCTGCTTTTCCATGTTTGCCATCATCTTTTCCGTTCCTGGCATGAAAGAGAAAGTGGGCGCATCCACCGTGGGGATGCTCTTTGTCACCCTGCCTGGGATCTTCTATCAGAAAATGCCAGGCGGACTGATCCTGGCACCTCTGTTCTACGTACTCGTGGCCTTTGCTGCGCTCACCTCGACGATTTCATTGGGCGAGGTCCTGGTTTCGTCCTTTATCGACTACAAACACTGGTCCCGCCGCAAAGCCACCATCGTAGCCTCCAGTCTCGTTTTCCTGGGCTCGATCCTGGCTGCCCTGTCCAATGGAGGCATGAAGGCCCTGTCGACGTTCGCCTTTTTCCACGACAAGCATGGAGTCATGGCGACGCTCGACTATCTGGCTGCCAACTGGATGCTCCCCCTGGGAGGACTGGGCACGACCCTGTTCGTGGGATGGAGGCTGGATCCCTTGGTGCTCCAGCGGGAACTCGGCATGAAGAAGGCCACCTGGCTGTTTCATGCCTGGGTCTGGATCCTGCGCGTCGTGGCCCCTGCGGCCATTGCCGCGATCCTGGTCGCCGTGGCAATGGGCAAGGACTTTAGTTAGGTTGCCTGGCCAAGCTCCGATGCGACAACCGGTTGGGGGCACTCGTCGCGCCTCTCGATGGGGCCTGCCGGGCCGGAGGTTCTGTGAGAAGGGTTCTTCGAGAGGAGGGGCTGTGAGAGGAGGAAGCGTCAGATTTTGCGACGCACGTAGATCACGGCGGGGCGGAGCTTGCGCACCGGCACGTCCACGACGTGGCGGTGGATGTAAGCTTTGCGGTAAACGGTCCTCCAGCTTCCAGTAAACTTGCCGCCGATCACCGTGTCGAAGTAGTTGGTCCAGTTGCCCGGCATGGCCTTGACGAATTTTCGGCTCTTCTTTGCCTTGCGGCAAGCGATCTCCCGGTTGTCTCCTGTCGAGTAGTGGGCCAACCTGCCCCAGCCACGGCTCATCTTGGGCTTTTGCATGGTCACGGTGAAGGCCACGCAGATGTATTTCTTGGCTTTCTTGTATGCGCGGGCCAGCTTCTTGATGAGCCCCCGGTCAGGCATGGGGGACTGTCTGGCGAATTCCAGGGCATCCTGGATCTGGAGGCCGGTCCACTTGGAAAGGGGCTTGGGTCGAAATCCCATGAGGAAGGGCATGCGTCGGCCATATTGATCCTGGCCTTGGCCATGGCCAACCACCTGGGTCTTGCAGGCTTTGGCACCCATTCCCACCTGCGCAGGGACTGGGGCTGCGGTTGGATTGCCCAGTTTCCAGCACATGGGCACGGCCTTGGCGCCTGCCTGGCCGGCAAACGTAGCCGTGGCCTGCGCCAGGATGTTTCGTTCGTTGGGAAGACCCTTGGCCAGGACCTTGACCATGGCCAGGCGCAGCCTCGGGTGGAGCCAGACCCTGCGCCAACTCAGCGGCTGCTTCCGAGGGCAGAGTCTCATGTTCTGGTTCAGTGCCGCCAGGGTGTAATTCTTGCGGCGTTCCTTGAGCCAGACTGCGCAGTTGGCCTTTTTGACTGGTTCGGGCTGTTCTTTGATGATCTTGTCGTAGAGATGTTCCACGATGTACATCAAGTCCACGTAGGACACCTTGATGCGCCTGGTGTCCGGGTTGGTGAGGCGTCCCAACAGCAGGTCGATGGCCAACTGTCGCCGTTTGGCATCGGACCATTTCTTGAGACGCTCATCGAAGAGGTTCGCCTTTCTGAGTCGGGTCGCTTCCTGGACGGTCATTCCGAAATAGGAGGCGAAATACCGATCGAACAGGGCGGTGAGTTGTGGGTGGTTTGGAGCCAGCCGCAGCAGGCCGTAGAGTTCTCCGAGTGCTCTCATCACTTTGGCCGGGTCTCTGAGATAGAGGCGAATGAATCTGTATTGCTTACGGATGATGCTGTTGATCTGGGCCGGCGAGTACGCTTCCTTCGGAGGTCTGCGATGGGCCGCCCTGGCCTTTTGGGCAATCCTGGCTCTCTTGAACCATGCCTTACACATGGTCAGGACTTTCCGCAACGAGGCGTTGACCTGCGGGTCGTTTGGGGCCTTGCAGTAGGCTGATCCCAGGAGTTGGGCGGCCTTGTTGCAGGCGGCCAAGGGGTAGTTGTTGGGATCGTTCCAGACCGCCAGTCCCTGGACGTAGCGCTTGGACCAGCCCATGAGGGCTCGCACCGAGTTGGGCGATTGGAAGACCTTTTTTTGGCAGTCGACGAGCGGTCTTGCCTGGGCCTGGTAAGAAAACGTGAGAGTGAGAGCGGCTGCCAGGACTCCGCCCCCCTGGATGAGATGTCTCTTCATGGTTTGCTCCTTGTTTCGCATCAAAGAAAACTGTCGACAAGGGTTATACGGACAAACAAGGGACCAATTCCATAAAAAAATGGCAAAGGCCACAATTTTTCCGTGCGGAGCGACGTTTCTTGCAGGTGGAGCGACGTTTCTTGCCCGCGGACCGGCATTTGTTCCATGCAGATGGTTTTCATGTAATTGGGCGCCCTTTTACGTCATCGCAAACAAGTTGTTCTCACGGGCGCAGGGACTGCGCTTGCAAGACGACCGGGGATTGTCGGGATGTGCTTTCGTTTGTTGGGACGTGGCGCTGTCCGGGGGGGCTGTCCGTTTGTTGGGACGTGGCGCTGTCCG
>CAZIJS010000125.1:0-12652 GCA_964539505.1 uncultured Myxococcales bacterium | reverse complement strand
GACGGGGATGGTTCCAGCGGCGCCAGCGGTGATGTCTTCAAGATCCGTATTTTTGCCGACAGGGCTGGCCAATGGACCTATGTGACGCACAGTGCCGCCGACAGCGGACTGGATGGACAGACCGGATCATTCTGTGTCCAGGGAGACCTGCCCGGGCGTTTTGCTTCGGGAGGGGTGGTGGTCAATCCCTCCCACCCTCGCAGCTTCATGCTGGCTGACGGAACCCCCATTTATCTCATTGGCAAGTTCCTGGACCTGGCGGCCCCAGACCCCATCAAGTTCTCCCACACCATGCTCTCCGAAGAACTGAGCGATGCCGACCGGCAGGCCATGTTGGACCGTCACCGGGCGATGGGTCTCAACAAAATCAACGTGTATCTGGCCAACAAAGGCGACTACAACGGTGTTTCCACCACGCCCTGGCTGGGCACGGCCGACAACAACGACAAGTCCAGGTTCGACTTGGGACGCTGGCGGATGTATGACCATTGGGTCCGGGAGATCCGCGACGCCGGGCTCGTGGCACAGCTCTGGTTCTTCGCAGACGACTCCAACTTCGGAGCCCTCTCCGATACAGACAAGCAGCGCCTGATCCGGTATGCAATGGCCCGACTCTCGGGATATGCCAACACCATGTTCACGCTCTGCCTGGAATGGCAGGAGGGATGGTCGGCTCAATCCGTGGGCACGAACGCGACCTTCCTCCAGCAACACAATCCCTGGCACCGGCTCGTCAGCGTTCATGGAACCACTGGTGATTTTTCCTTCCCGAATGAATCCTGGGCCGACTACATGGACATCCAGTCGGGAAACGACGCTGGTTATGCCAGGGTCCATGCCATGGGACTGTCCAACAGGAACCTGGCCGACAAGCCTCTCATCAACGAAGAATTCGGTCTGGGCGACGAAACCGACGAGCTGCGTAAGAGAGCTTGGGCAGCCTTCACCGCCGGTGCGGCGGGATCGGGAACAGGCGCCTTTCTCCGTCCTCTCGCTGCATTCACACAGATGGTGCCCTTCGAACGCATGGCACCCCACGATGAGTTGGTCACATCCGGGAATGCGTACTGTCTTGCCGACCCTGGGTCGTCCTACGTAGTCTACCTCTACGACGGAGGCCAGGTCACCCTGGACCTTTCAGGAGCAACCGGCTCTTTGAACGTCACCTGGTTCGATCCCAGGACCGGCACCGAATCCGATGGCGGCCAGGTCACAGGGGGCTCGGCCCAAACGTTCACGGCTCCAGGAGCAGGAGACTTCGCCCTCTCCATCCACAGCCCCTAGATCACGAATCAAGCCATCCGAATCGTCCAGACAGCCCCACCGAGCCAACCCATTTTTTTGACAGGATCTTGCAACAGTCCTTCAATCGAAACCATGCACTGGTGCGCAAACTCCCAGTGTCACTGGAGGACATGCCATGCTCCCGACTTTCATCTCTGCGGTTTTCTGGTGCGCTCTCTCGTCTCCTGCAGGAAAGCCCCCTGCCGCTCCCTCGGTGACGAGACACAGCACGAAACGTTCCAGACGCCGTTTTCCGACAAGGAGAAGGCGCCTGCGACGTCCCCCCCTGTCCCGACACAGCAAGACACGATCCGGACAGATCGCCAAGGCGCATGGAACGAGGAGACGCCTGTCCAAACCCCGAACGGCCCATGCGACGTCACGCAGGCCGGTCCAGAAAAGGAACCTGAAAATACGTCGCAGGAGCCGACGCAGGGCAAAAAACCGAAAACCCAGGTGGAACCCCTATCCCCCAATGCCTCTGTACCACATCCACAGCCATGAACTCGCGCTCATCCGTCTCTACGATGCCTCGGGGCGTCTCAGACCAAAGGCCCTTGCCAAGATGTCGCATCTCATGCGCGACTACAAAACCGGTGAAGAGATCCAAATCCATTGGCGCCTCGCGGTCTTGCTCTACGACCTCTTCATCCACTTCGGCCAGCCCCAGGTGACCATCTTTAGTGGGTATCGCCCCCACTCGACCATTCACGGAAGGCCTTCGAAGCATGCCTCCGGGCATGCCGTGGATTTTGCCCTGGATGGAGTGAACAACCGAGAAATCGCCGCCTACCTCCTCAAGCACGGCTTCAAAGTAGGCGTGGGCTACTACCCGAACTCCTATCACGTGCACCTGGACGTCCGACCGAAAAACGGCTTCTGGGTGGACTACAGCGGCCCCGGCGAACAAGCGCTCTACTCCCCGAAAGCGAGGAGGGATTTCTGGTCGGGCAGGGCCAAACCCGGGGCCATGCCGGGCTGGGCGCGGCGCATCAGGGAAGCGCGTCGACATCATGGTCACGGCAGGCAACAAACCAGCGACGAGCCAGCCGAAGGACAGATTTCGCACAAATTCTCTCCCAGTGCCAGGAAAGGGGCAATCAGGATCACGAGGCCCGGTAAGCGACAAAAAGAGAACGCTCGCGCACCTGCCGCATCTCCCGCCGACCCAGGCAATTCCTCCGAATCGCTCCCATCCCGCCCGGCCAGGAAGAATCATGGGCCGGTCTTGGAGGCCCCCGGCATCTCATCGAAATGACTCAGGCCTTCTTCCGTGGCTGAAAAACAGGAATCGACCTGCACCGGGTCTTGGAGCGAAGGCACCCGTCGACCCACAATCCATCCTCCCCCCCGATCCAACCACCGATATGAATGGACCTGCTGACCCTACTTGACCGTCCGGTCCATTTGAATCACACCAATCACGCATCCAAGACTTCTGACCAACCCAGAGGAATCCATGTCCGAGGCTATCTCCATTTACGGCGCAGCGCAAAACAACCTCAAGAACCTGAATATCGACATCCCCCTCAACCGCATCACCGTCATCACCGGCCCGTCGGGAGCAGGGAAGAGCTCCCTGGCCATGGAGACTATCTACGCGGAAGGACAACGGCTCTATACGGAAACGTTTAGCACCTATGCGAGACAGTTCCTGGAGCGTCTTCCCACTCCAAAGGTCGATCGCATCGAAACCATCCCTCCCGCTCTCTCGGTAACGCACCAGGCACAGGTCCGGACAGGGCGCGTGACGGTCCTGGACCTGGTGGAAGGAACCTTTGCGCTCCAAAACCTCTTTGCCCGAATGGGGCACAGACTCTGCGATACCTGCGGTCAGTCCGTGCCCCCCAAAGATACCCACGACATGGTCGCTGAACTCGTCCAGGAATACGAAGGCCGGCAAGCAGTGCTGGCCTTCCGTCGTCCCATCTTGGACGAGGCAATGCTCGACGGGTTGATCGCGGACCTGATCGCGGCGGGCTTTTCCCGCGGGCTGGACGTGGCCGGTGGGCCGCTGCGCCTGGATGAACTCTTGGAAGAGAAAAACCACGAGGCCCGGACAGAATCGCTTGCCGCCGGCCATGTCATTGTGGCAGCAGACCGGATCCGCCTCACCGGATCGAACAGGGATCGTATCACAGAAGCGGTGGAAACAGCCCTGGCCGCAGGAAAAGCACTCTGGGTGTTTCTGGACGGAAAATGGCTTGGGCCGCTTCGCCAGGGCAGACATTGCGCCCAATGCGACATCACCTACCCTCAGCCCACACCGTATATATTCTCCGCAGACAGCCCGGTGGGTGCCTGCCCCAGGTGCGGAGGATACGGCTATATCCTGGAGTTGGATCCCGACCGAGCCATCCCGGACCAGGGGCTCTCCCTGGCAGATGGTGCAGTCAAACCCTTCCAGCATAAAGTCTTTCGAGACTGGCAAAAAGACCTGTTGAGCGCCTGCCGGGCCAAAGGAATCGACACCCACTGCCCAGTCCGGAACTTCACTCCTGAAGAACTGACTTACGTGCTCCAGGGCGGACCGGGCTGGAGGGGCGTTTCCTCACTCCTGGATTTTCTGGATGAGTTCCGGCAGGACCAAAGAGCCAGGATCTTTGCCTCTCGGTACCGCCGCAGACGCATCTGCCCGGAATGCCTGGGTGCCAGGATCGGCCCGGAAGGGCGGTCCTGGCGCATCGCGGACAAGAGCCTCCAGGACTTCGTATCCATGACCGCCCAAGAGGCATCCTCCTGGCTCGACGACCTGGAATGCAGCGACGATGCCGCCGAGAGTCTTCGCACCGATCTGCTCCGCCGCACGGAAGCCCTGGGACACCTCGGCCTCGGCCACCTGACCTTGAGCCGCCTCGGCCTCACGTTGTCCGGCGGAGAACTCTCCCGTGTCCATCTGGCCCG
Source organism: uncultured Myxococcales bacterium (assembly GCA_964539505.1). Lineage (GTDB taxonomy): Bacteria > Myxococcota_A > Polyangia > HGW-17 > SLPX01 > CAZIJS01. The sequence continues at coordinate 8,464 of CAZIJS010000125.1, read as the reverse complement.
GGGCCTTGGCACCGGGATGTCCGGTGTCCTCTATGTGCTCGAAGAACCAAGCACCGGCCTGCATCCACAGGACATCGCCGGACTCTTGGACATCTTGCGTCGCCTGCGCGATCAGGGAAACACCGTGGTGGTCACCGACCACGACCCCTTGCTCCTGCGTGCGGCAGACCACGTGATAGAACTGGGACCAGGCGGTGGAAATCAGGGCGGACAGATCCTCTTTCAAGGCCCACCAGCCCGGATGATCGGTCACCCTCGATCCGTCACGGCTCCCTATCTGCTGCCGGATGCGAATCTTCTCTCCCAGGGCCTCGCGCCCCGAAAGAAGCCTTCCTCACACCAAGCAATCCGCAGCCCCAGCGGTCCGGTCCTTGCCGCCCGGGGAATCACATCGAACAACATCATCGACATGGACCTGGAAATCCCGCTTGGCAGCTTCACCATCGTGACGGGGTTGTCCGGATCGGGGAAGTCCAGCCTCCTCTCCGTCATCCATGAGGCGCTGCGCACGAGCATCGAGACCGGGACTCTCCCAAAAAAAATTATTCGATCTCTGACGGGTCGAGAGGCCATCGACCATGTCGTCATGGCGGACCAGTCTCCACCTGCTCGAAGCTCCCGGTCCAATCCAGCAACTTTCACCAAGGCATTCGATCCCATCCGGAAGGCGCTTGCTGCCACCCCGCAGGCCAGGAGCCTCGGGCTGGGTCCATCCTGGTTTTCGTTCAACTCCACCAAGGGCGGGGCCTGCCCTCATTGCAAGGGTCTGGGCGTAGAAACCGTGGAGATGCAGTTCCTCCCGGACCAGGAAATGCCCTGCCCTGTCTGCAACGGCAGTCGATACCAGGCACTGGCACTGGAGGTGACCTACGAGGGCCTGGACATCACAGGCATTTTGTCACTCACAGTGGACCAGGCGATGGATTTTTTCTCCGACATCCCAGCGGTGGGCCAGAGGCTCGGTGTGCTGCAGCGGGTGGGTCTTGGCCACCTGGCCCTGGGACAGCGATTCACCACCCTGTCGGCGGGCGAGGCACAGCGATTGAAGCTGGCGCGTCTCCTCCAGGGAAATACCGAGGGGGCTTTTCTCATTCTGGACGAGCCGAGCATGGGCCTCCATCCCCTGGACACGGACAAGATTCTGGAGCTGTTTTCCGATCTCACAGCCCAGGGCGCCACCATCCTGGCAGCGGACCACGAGATGCGCCTGGCGGCAGGCGCCGACTGGGTCCTCGAATTGGGCCCCGAATCCGGCCGGCGGGGCGGCCGCCTCGTGGCGGCGGGCCCCCCGGTCCATATCGCAACCAGGAAGGAAACAGCCACCGGCAGGGCCCTCGCGGCGTTTTCCAACCCGCCCGCGCCTGCATCGGCCACAACGGACACCCGGCTGTCAGAGCCCCTGATGCCCATGGCGGCAGAAAAGACACCGAAATACGACGCTGGTGCCATCGTGATTCGAGGCGCCTCGGAACACAATCTCCAGGACATAGAGGTCCGGATCCCAAGGGGCCGCATGGTCTGCATCACCGGAGTGTCGGGATCTGGAAAGTCCACGTTGGCCTTCGACGTCATCTTCTCGGAAGGACGTCGTCGATACCTGGAGAGCCAGGAAGCCTACGTTCGAAAATTTCTCCGGCCCATGCCTCGACCCCATGTAGAACATCTCTCCGGCCTGCCGCCCACCATCGCCGTCTCGCGCAAGGCATCCTCAGGGGGCCAGCGTTCCACGGTGGGCACCATGACCGAAGTGAGTCATTACCTGCGACTCCTCTTCGCCAAGTTTGGAACGCATGTCTGCCCCGACTGCAACGTCCCCACCACCGGGGCCACTGAACATCGCTTGTACCAGAGACTCCGAGAGTTGGCAAACAGCGGCCCTATCCTGGTCCTGGCCCCCATGCTCCGCGCCAGGAAAGGACACCATGCCCCCCTGATAGAAAGACTCGCGAAGCAAGGCATCGAGACGATTCGCCTCGACGGCCGCATCAGGGCTACCAGGCCCCGGCCCAAGCTGGCCCGATATCGCGACCACGACCTGGACGCGGTGGTGGGCATCCTGGGACCGGAAAACAGCCCGCAGGATCTCCGCGACATCGCAGACTCGGCCCTGGAACTCGGTCGTGGTACCATCCTCGTGCTTCGTCACGATCAGGCCCGACGCAAAGATATCGAGCCCCTGATCCTCTCTCGAAAACGCACCTGCCCGAAATGCCACCGCAGCTTCGAAGAACCGGATCCGCTCATCCTCTCTTTCAACAGCCCCAGGGGGGCCTGTCCCGACTGCAATGGACTGGGCTGGACAGGAGGGGGAAATTCCCATGGGGACGCAAGCCCAGACGTATGCCCAACCTGTCGAGGCACCCGACTGAGACAGGAAGCGCTGGCCATTCAGGTTAGCGGACACGACATCGCCGAGATATCGCAATGGACCCTGGCAGATGCGTTGCATCGAATAGCCGCCATCCCGGAGCAGGTCGAGACAATCCGCGGAAACGCCCTGGCCATGAACCTGTTGTCCGACATCCAACGAAGACTGGATGCAGCCCGGCAGCTCGGCCTGGGATACCTCACCCTGGATCGCCCGGCGCCCAGCCTGAGCACCGGCGAATCCCAGCGACTCAGGCTGGCAGCCCAACTCGGCTCGCAACTCAGCGGGGCGGCCTACGTTCTGGATGAACCCACGGTGGGTCTCCACCCTGCAGACACCGACCGTCTCATCTCCGCCCTGGCGGCCCTCAGGAACCAGGGAGCCACGGTCCTCGTGGTGGAACACGAAGAATCCGTGATCCGGGCCTGCGAACACATCCTGGACATGGGACCAGGTGCAGGCACCCAGGGAGGACGCATCATCTACAACGGCCCGATCCAGGAACTCACAGGAGTCAAAGACTCCACAACGGGACGAGAACTGGCCCGTCGCGGCAGGAAGTCTCCAGATCGGAACCCATGGTCCAGACCAGGGCGACCAGGCAGGCGGAGGGCGGGGAGCCATTCTCTCCTCACCGTGAAGGGAGCGCGGCTGCACAACCTGAAGAACCTGGATGCCACCTTCGAAATGGGGGCCCTCAACATGGTGACCGGCGTGAGCGGATCGGGGAAGTCGAGCCTGGTGCTGGGCGTTCTTGGCCCGGCAGCGGATGCCAAGATCCAGGGGCGCCCCATTCCCAAATCCCTGGCCGACGCCCTGACATGGGACGAGCCCATCGGTGCGCTCCGCATCGTGGACCAGGCACCCATTGGACGCACCCCCAGGTCCACCCCTGCCACATATGTGGGTCTGCTGGATCGATTGCGCAAGCTCTTTGCCGTAACCCCGGAGGCCAGGTTGAGAGGGCTGAGTCCTTCGCACTTCAGTTTCAACTCTCCGAAGGGCGCCTGTCCCGCATGTAGAGGCCAAGGAAAGATCAAGGTGGCGATGAGACTCCTACCTGACGTGCTCGTGCCCTGCGAGACATGCGGCGGACAACGATACCGACCCGAAATCCTGACTGTGCGCTTCCACGGATTGAACATGGCCCAGGTGCTCGCGCTCACCGTTTCCGAGGCACGAGACATCTTCCGCCGGGTGGCATCGATCCACCGCATCCTGCGCTTCCTGGATGACCTGGGACTCGGCTACCTCACCCTGGGTCAGCCCAGTCCCACCTTGTCGGGCGGAGAAGCCCAGAGAATACGTCTCGCTGCGGAACTCCACAAACCCTCCTCGAACGCTCTGTACCTCCTCGACGAGCCCACCACCGGTCTCCATATGGCGGATGTCGGGAAACTGGCTGAAGCACTCAGGCGTCTGGCGGCCCGGGGCAACACCGTGGTGGTGGTGGAACACAACCTGGATCTCATCGCGGCGGCGGATTGGGTCCTGGACCTGGGACCGGGGCCGGGCCACGCCGGAGGACGCATCGTCGCCCAGGGACCGCCCGAACAGATTGCACGCAGCGATCAGGCCACGGGCCGATGCCTGGCCCGATGGGCCGGGACCATCCCGGAAGAGAATCCGCAGGGCCTGTGACCCTATCCGCCGGCCGGACAAGAGTGCCGGAGATTCGGCACGCAGGGGGAAAAAGCCTGGAAAGGAGATGGGGGAATGTGCGAGCCTCAGACACCTTCCTCCAAACGGGAACGAACGATGGAATGGATATCAGACAGGCGCACCGGTTTCCGCAGCACCAGGCTGGCACCTGCTTCCAGAATCTTCTGGACATTCTGGGGCGTGTCATGGCCGGTCACTGCGATCACTTCGATGTCTCGAAGGTCTGCTTCATCCCGGATGAGCTTGCAGACCTCGAACCCATCCAGAGTGGGCATCACGATGTCGAGGAACACGAGATTCGGTCTGAACGTGGTCAGGAGCCTGCCCGCCAGGAATCCATTTTGCGCCGTGGCCACTTCGATGTCGCCCTCCACCTGAGAAAGGGCACGCTCGAAAAACTGGATGACATCGACCTGGTCGTCTACCACGAGCACCCGGAATTTCTCACCCGGCAACCGTCCGGTGATGGGGATCTCGTGCACTCGCATGAACTCGTGCAGGTCCTTGAGAAAAATCCTTCGATGGCCTCCTGGAGTCCGGTATCCTTTGATAAGGCCCTTGTCGAACCAATAGACCACGGTGCTGAGCGCCACCTTGCAGATGCGCGCCGCATCCTTCGTGGACAGGACCACCTCGCCATCGGGGCCTTTCCGGCCCAATTGACTCGATTCTCGACCCGATTCCCTATCCTGCTTGCGTCTTTGCCGTGCCACTTTGTGCTTCCCCTTGACAACGAAAAGTTGACAACAGACTACCCCTTGTCTGCCTTTACGTCAAGAACTCGCAGTTTTTCAAATACATGCAACAAAACTGGGGACGATTCTCATGTGCCATCAAAGAGAATACAGGTCTTACAGACCAGCTTTGGCCTTGCCCGACTTGGGTCGTTTCTTGCTGGAAAGGACCTGTTTGCGCAGTCTGATGGACTTGGGGGTCACTTCCACGAACTCGTCTGCGTCGATAAACTCCATGGCCTGCTCCAAGGTCAAAATCCTGGGAGGCGTCAAGACCGTGTTTTCGTCCTTGTTGGCGGCCCGGTGATTCGTCAGCTTTTTTTCCCGGCAGACATTGACGTCGATGTCGTTGCTGCGACTATTCTCTCCCACCACCATCCCTTCGTAGACTCTGGTCCCAGGTCCGATAAACAGGGTCCCGCGGGGCTGCAGATGAAACAGGGCATAGGGAGTGGCCACCCCTTCGCGATCGGCTACGAGCGCACCGGTCCTGCGGGCTGGTATCGGCCCCTGCCAGGGGATCCAGTCCTCGAAAAAGGTGTGCAGTTCCCCCTGGCCCCTGGTCAGGGTCAAAAACTCGCTCCCAAAGCCAATGAGTCCCCTGGTGGGGATGAGATACACGAGCCTGGCCCGGTCCCCCATGGGCGTCATGTCAACGAGTTGTCCCCTGCGCGGACCGAGTCTCTCGCTGATGGAGCCCGCCGCCTCCTGGGGACAATCCACGACCACCCGCTCTCTTGGTTCATGGGTTGCGCCGTCGATTTCCTTGGTGACCACCTCGGGACGAGAAAGCATGAGTTCGTATCCCTCACGCCTCATGGTCTCCACGAAAATCCCGAGTTGGAGTTCCCCACGTCCCACCACTCGGAACACATCGGGAGAATCCGTCTCCTCGACACGGATGGCAACGTTGGCGACGGACTCTCTGAAAAGACGTTCCCGAAGCTGCCGGCTCGTGACGTAGCGCCCTTCCCGACCCGCGAAAGCCGACGTGTTGACACAAAATTGCATGGCCAAGGTGGGTTCGTCCACATGCACCCTGGACAGCGGCCTGGTGCCCTGATCTTCGGTGATGGTGTCTCCGATGGCAACCTCTGCGATCCCGGCCAATGCCACGATGTCTCCGGCCCAGGCCTGGTCCACCTCGGTGCGCTTGAGTCCCAAGAATCGATAGAGCCGCATCACCTTCACCGGGCCCTTGGGTCCCTGGTCTGATTGCACGAACACCTCTTGACCTGTTCGGATCGTTCCGGCCCTCATGCGCCCGATTACCAGGCGCCCCACGTAATCGTCCCAGCCGAGGTTGTTGACGTGGAGTTGGAGGGGAGCATCCAGGGGATCAGACGGGGCTGGCACGAACTCCAAAATGGCATCGAACAGGGCCTTGAGCCCGCGCGCCGCGTCTCCCAGCTCCCAATGAGCCACCCCCTGCTTGGCGTTCGTATACAACACCGGAAACTCGATGGCTTCTTCTGAAGCGCCCAGGTCGATGAACAGATCGTAGACCTCGTCGAGAACCTCCTGGGGCCTGGCGTCCTTGCGGTCGATTTTGTTGATGACCACGATGGCAGGCAGCCCGAGATCGAGTGCTTTTTGCACCACGAACCTCGTTTGAGGCAATGGGCCCTCTGCTGCATCCACGAGCAGCAGCACCCCGTCAGCCATGACCAGGGTCCGCTCCACCTCGCCGCCGAAATCATGGTGCCCCGGAGTGTCTAGGATGTTGATCGTCGTGGCGCCATATTGAATGGCCGTGTTCTTGGCCAGGATGGTGATCCCTCGTTCGCGCTCCAGGTCGATGTTGTCCATGACCCGATCCACCAGGTCGGCGCCTTCTCGAAAGAGTCCACTCTGGCGCAGCATACCGTCGACGAGCGTGGTCTTGCCGTGGTCGACATGGGCGATCACCGCCACGTTTCGAATGTTCCTTCGGCTGGTCCCAGAGGGGCCCGACCCGCCCTGTTTGGCATTTTTGTCAGGGCCTGCCCCACCAGATTGCACCGAACTTTCCTGCATCGTCAGCATCTCGATCCCACTCTCTTTCCCACGCGGCTCCGCTCCGTGGGAAACGGCGCCCAGAATGTCATATCGTGGCCGGGTTATGGGGCAGGAACGAGGCTTCGTCAACGGGAATGCACCCTTGCCCCCCAAGAAAACGAAAAATCACCTTTCAGGGAGCATCCAGGATCCGATTCATGGCCTGGATCAATCCGGCCGCGCGCTCACGGTGACGTCCGATGACATTTCTCGTCTCTCCAGGATCCCTCTCGATGTCGAAGAGCGCCGAGGCTCCCGCTGCGTCATCCCTGATGAGCTTGTAGCGCTGTCCGATGACCGTTTGGAGACGATTGAAGAATCGTCTCGTCTCTGCGTAGACCACTCGCTTGGGCCAGACCACGTTGGTCCGCCCCTGGGTCACCAGGGGACACAGGTCTCTGGAAGATGCCAGGTCTCGACCACAGACACCATCTGCAAAGGAGAGCACCGTGGGAAAAACGTCTGCCAGGGTCACGAGCTGCCGATAGAGTCCGGGGCGGATACCGGGTCCCACCAGCAACAAGGGCACATGGAGCACCTCCTCGTAGACCGTGGTTGCATGAAACCGCCCCCCATGTTCACGGAACTCCTCACCGTGATCCGCGGCAATGATCAGGAGACTGCCTCGAAGCATCCCGTTTCGATCCAGTTCTGAAAAAAATCTCCCCAACCAGAGATCCACGAATCGAATTTCTCCCAGGTATCGGTCCCAGGCCGACCGAGAGGCAGGGGGCGTCTCTCGATGCAGGCGATAGGGTGCATGCGGATCGCCCAGATGCATATAGAAAAAAAGACGTTCGTCGCGATGTGCCAGGATGTCGTTCAAGGCCCGGCGCACCATGGCCGGCGACGTCACCGCCGTCAAACTCATGTTGACGGTCTTGTATGGGCTGTCATCGATGATCCGAAAGCCCCTGGCCATCCCCATCTCCTTTTTGAACATGAGAGTGTCTTGCACGGTCACGGTCACATATCCCCGCAAGGAGAGTTGTTCGGCCAAGGTGGAGCTTTTGTCCTGCGCAGGGGCCGGAATGAACTTCTTGGCGTTCTGCCGGTTTTTGGCAAAGGGATCGTTCATGTGCAACAACGCCACCCGATCCCGAACATCGATCACAGCAGCGACCCAAGGAAAAGCCGATGGATAGCGCCCCGTCATCATGGAATGGATCGATGGAATAGTCCAACTCGCAGGAGCATGGGCATCGAGGAAAAAGGCCCCTCGACGCGTCAGTGTCCATAACGTCGGCAGAAGACCTTTCCCAGCCAGATCCAGCCAGGCATCCAACCGCACGGCATCGACAGTAATGAGATAAATACGCTGTGGACCGAGACCATGAAGCGGTGGAGCCGGCAGAGCCCTTGGCATAGCCCGGTCCCGCCCGGTGCAGTCCTGGTCCAGCCCGTCTCCCGGCCGGTCGTAGGCCATGGGATGTCGATCCGGATTCGAGTCATCGCAGTCGTATCCAAAGGGGCCGGCCGCGTATCCATCCGAGTCTCTGTCCGCCATGGACCTGGCAAGGACAAAGAACTTTGCGGAAACCAATCCCCTGTCTGAAACCAACATCCTGAGGTTTTCGTCTTCCACCACCTTTTCACTGAGCAGCACCCCGGCGAAAAACACCAGGATCAACAGTCCAGCGGAGAGATACCGGAGTCTCTGGAC
>CAZIJS010000124.1:0-12668 GCA_964539505.1 uncultured Myxococcales bacterium | reverse complement strand
CCGCGAGGGTGGCCGCACGGTGGGCTCTGGCGTCGTTACCAAGATCCTGGAGTAGGAAGACCATGCAGAAAATCCGTATCCGGCTCAAGGCCTATGATCACCGAAGCCTGGACCAGTCCACGCGGGAAATCGTGGACACGGCCAGGCAGAGCGGAGCGAAAGTTGTGGGCCCGGTCCCACTGCCCACGAAGATATCGAAATATACGGTTCTTCGTTCTCCGCACGTTGACAAGAAATCGCGTGAGCAGTTCGAGGTGCGTACGCACAATCGGCTCCTGGACATCCTGGACCCGACGCCTCAAACCCTCGATGCGCTGATGAAACTGGACCTCTCGGCGGGTGTGCACGTCGAGATCAAGACCTGAGTCCAGGCTGCAAACGGAGAGTAGGACGATGCCTACAATCGATGTATTGGACAAGCAGGGCCAGAAGGTCGGCGAGGTGGAGCTGAGCGACAAGGTGTTTGCCGCCAAAGTGTCCGACCATGTGCTCTGGGAGGTGGTCAGGGCGCAACGCGCCAAGAAGCGCGCGGGCACGGCCTCCACGAAGGGCCGGTCGGAAGTGGTGGGTTCGACCAGGAAGCTCTACCGCCAGAAGGGCACGGGCCGGGCACGCCACGGGTCCATCAAGTCTCCGGTGTATGTGGGCGGCGGCACGGTGTTTGGCCCCAAGCCGCGGAGCTACGAGCTGAAGGTGCCCCGGAAGGTTCGGCGCGCGGCGATGCGCGGGGCGCTCAGCCACAAGGTGGCCGAGGGCAAGCTGGTGGTGGTAGACGATCTGTCGCTCGACGAGATCAAGACAAAGCGAGTCGCCGAGATGCTGGAGGCTTTCGGCGCCAGGAAAGCGCTCCTGGTGGATAGCGCGGACAACAAGCGGCTTCGACTGTCTACGAGGAACCTGGCTGACCACATGTTTCTTCCCGCCGAAGGGTTGAACGTCTATGACGTGCTTCGGCACGATACGCTGGTCGTCTCCCTGGAAACTGCCAAGGCGGTGGACGAGAAGTTGTCCGGCGAAATCAAGCGGACTGGCAGGAGGTCGGCATGAAGTCCCCGCAGGAAATCATCGTGAAACCACTGGTGACCGAAAAGGGCACCTGGATGATCGAGGCGAACAACCAGTACTCCTTCGAGGTTGCGCAGTCGGCCAACAAAATCGAGATTCGGCATGCGATCGAGAAGCTCTGGCCCGTGACGGTGATCGATGTTCGGACGCAGAACATGCGTGGCAAGCCGGTGTCCCGCTCGACGAAGCAGGGGCGCTTCACGGGCAAGAGGCGGAACTGGAAGAAGGCTGTGGTGACCCTGGCCGAGGGTGACACCATCGATCTGTTCGAAGGGGTGGTGTGACATGGGAATCAAGAAGTATCGACCGACATCGCCTGGTCGGCGGCACATGAGTGCCAACGACTTCAAGGAATTGACCCGGGGAAAGAAGCCCGAGAAGAACCTCCTTGCGCCTAAAAAGAGGAGTGGCGGCAGGAACTCTTACGGACGGACGACTGTGCGGTTTCGCGGTGGAGGCCACAAGCGGCGGTACCGAGTGGTGGACTTCAAGCGGAACAAGTTGGGCGTTCCCGCCACGGTCAAGGCCATCGAATACGACCCGAACCGGAGTGCCTTCCTGGCTTTGCTGCAGTATGCAGACGGCGAGAAGCGCTACATCCTGGCTCCGCAGGGTGTGAAGGTGGGAGATAAAGTCATCTCGGCCAAGAATGCAGAAATCCGGCCGGGCAACGCCTTGCCGCTGCGGAGCATTCCGCTGGGCGCCCAAATCCATAACCTGGAATTGCAGATCGGCGGCGGCGGCAAGCTGTGCCGCTCGGCGGGCAGCTACGCCCAGCTCATGGCCAAGGAAGGCGACTATGCGCACGTTCGGCTTCCTTCCGGGGAAGTCCGCCTCGTGCACGTCAATTGTCGGGCCACGATCGGACAGGTGGGCAACGTGGAGCATGGAAACATCGACCTGGGCAAGGCAGGGCGAAAGCGCTGGCTGGGTCGCAGGCCGCACAACCGAGGAGTGACCATGAACCCGGTGGACCACCCCTTGGGGGGTGGCGAGGGACGAAGCTCCGGTGGCCGGCACCCCTGCAGTCCCTGGGGCTGGCCCACGAAGGGGTATCGTACGAGACGGAACAAGCGCACCGACAAGTTTATCGTGCGGCGACGCAAGTGACGGACAGGAGAAGAGTGCAATGGCACGTTCGCTGAAAAAAGGACCCTTCATCGATGACCATCTTCTCAAGAAGGTCCTCGATGTCCGCAAGTCGACCAAGAAGCCGGTCATCAAGACTTGGTCGCGCAGATCCATGGTCCTGCCGGAGATGGTGGGGTTGACGTTTGCGGTGCACAACGGTCAAAAGTTCATTCCCGTGTTCGTGACGGAGAACATGGTGGGCCACCGGTTGGGCGAGTTTGCGCCCACGAGGACGTTTCGCGGCCACGCCGCGGATCGAAAGGCCAAGAAGGCGGCCCGCAGGTAGCGGGTGGGAGGTCGAATCATGGCGGCAAGAGCTACGTTGCGACATTGCAGGATGGCCCCCCGGAAGCTTCGCGTGGTGGCGGATATGGTGCGGGGCCGGCCTCTCGAGGACGCGGTCACGCTGTTGGCATTTACGAACAAGGCCGCTGCACCGGTGATCCGCAAGTTACTCCTGTCTGCGGCGGCCAATGCCGAGGTGGACGGTGAGCTGGATACCGATCAGCTCATGGTCGCGCGGATCATGGTGGACCAGGGACCGACCCTGAAGCGCTGGCGTCCCAGGGCGCAGGGCAGAGGGTTTCGCATCAACAAGAAGACGAGTCATGTGACCGTCGAGCTGGACGTGCAGTAGGAGGTTTGCGCCGTGGGACAGAAGACCCATCCATTCGGCTTCCGACTCGGAGTCATCCGGACATGGAGCTCGAAGTGGTACGAAGAGAAGAACTACGCCAAGTGGCTTCATCAGGATCTCGCCATCAAGCGTTTTCTGAAGAAGAAACTGGCGAACGCTGCAGTGGCCTCCATCGAGGTTGAGCGGGCCGCGAACAAGGCGAAGGTGAAGGTGTTCACCGCGCGGCCCGGGATGGTGATCGGCAAGGGCGGCGCGGGCATCGATGGGCTGCGACGGGATGTGCAGAAGCTGACTGACAACGATGTGTTCATCGATGTGGTGGATGTGCGCCGGGCCGAACTGAATGCTCAGTTGGTGGCTGAGAATATCGCAACCCAACTCGAGCGTCGGGTCGCTTTTCGACGGGCAATGAAGAAGGCCGTGCAGACGGCCATGAAGTTTGGCGCGAAGGGCATCCGGGTGCAGAGCGCGGGACGCCTCGGTGGTGCGGAGATGTCTCGCAGGGAATGGTACCGGGAAGGCCGCGTGCCCTTGCACACACTCAGAGCGGACATCGACTACGGGTTCGCAGAGGCTCGCACCACCTATGGGGCCATTGGAATCAAGGTGTGGATCTACAAGGGTGAGGTCCTGGCCAGACGAGAACGGCGCGCCTGAGCGCCGCCGAACCAGCAGGAGACGAGAGCAATGCTCAGTCCAAAGAGAGTCAAGCACCGCAAGGTTCAAAAGGGCCGGATGAGAGGTCGGGCCAAGGGCGGAGACACGGTGTCGTTCGGTGATTTCGGCCTGCAGGCCACGGAGTGTGGCTGGGTGACCGCGAGGCAAATCGAGGCCGCTCGTGTGGCGATTACCAGGCACGTCAAGCGCCGCGGCAAGCTCTACATCCGAATTTTCCCCGACAAGCCCATCTCGAAGAAGCCGGCGGAAACCCGGATGGGGAAAGGAAAGGGCGCACCCGAGGAGTGGGTCTGCGTGGTGAAGCCCGGCCGGATGATGTACGAGGTGGAGGGTGTCTCCGAGGATCTCGCGCGTGAGGCCATGCGCCTCGCCGATCACAAGCTCGGCATCGCAACCAGGTTCGTCAAGAGGGAGGGTGCGCTATGAAACGCCAAGGGCTCACCCCGAAAGAAATTCGGCAGAGAACGGACGAGGAACTGAGGCGCCTGGCGGAACAGCTCCAACAGGACCTCCTGGACCATCGCTTCCAGGTCGTGACCAGTCGTCTCCAGGACACTTCCGTGCTCAAGCAGGCGCGCAAGGATCTGGCTCGGGTGAAGACGATCCTGAGGGCGAGGGCGCTGGGCAAAGAAGAGTCGGTGGGTTCCGAGACGGATGAAGACTGAGGAGAACGAGGATGGCACGCACGCAGAGAGCGCATCGGCGGGTTCTGACTGGAGTGGTCGTGTCCGACAAGATGGACAAGACCGTGGTGGTCGAGGTGACACGCCTGGTGAAGCACAAGCTGTACAAGAAGTACATCAAACGCAAGGCACGCTTCAAAGCCCACGATGAACGCAACGAGTACCAAGAGGGCGACAAGGTCAAGATCATCGAAAGTCGTCCCGTATCCAGGCACAAGCGTTGGCGCGTCCAGGTGCTCATCGAGCGGCAGCAGAGGCTGTAGACAGCCGATAGAGACGGTGAGGTGTAGTCATGATTCAGATGCAGACAGTGCTCGATGTCGCTGACAACTCCGGGGCCAAGAAGGTGATGTGCATCAAGGTGCTGGGCGGGTCGCGCAGAAAGTATGCGGGAGTGGGCGATATTATCGTGGTGAGTGTCAAGGAAGCGATTCCTCACGCAAAGGTGAAGAAGGGTGACGTGATGAAGGCCGTGGTGGTCCGGACGGCGAAGCCGATTGGGCGTGAGGATGGGTCCTATATCCGGTTCGATACGAATTCTGCAGTGCTCATCAATGCCCAGCGCGAGCCTATCGGCACGCGCATTTTCGGCCCGGTCGCCCGGGAACTGCGCGCCAAGAAGTTCATGAAGATCGTGTCGCTCGCGCCGGAGGTACTGTGATGGGAAACAGAATCAAGAAAGGCGACATGGTGGTCGTGGTCTGCGGCAACCGGAAGATCCGGGGACAGCAGGGCAAGGTGCTCGAAGTGCTGCCGAAAAAGGGGCGGGTGCTCGTTGAAAAGGTCAACATCGTCAAGCGGCACACCAAGCCCAGTGGTGAGAACCAAATCGGCGGCATCATCGAGAAAGAAGCACCCATTCCGCTCTCCAACGTGATGCTTGTAGACCCGAAAGACGGCAAGCCCTGCCGGGTGGGCTTCGAAACCCTGCAGGACGGGCGGAAGGTCCGGGTGTCGAAGCGCACGGGCGAGCATTTTAACTAGGGGTATTCGAGATGGCGGACAAGAAGAAAAGCAAGAAAGGTGCTTCGGCCAAGGGCGGCAAAAAGAAGCAAAAGAAGGGGCTGCAGTACGAGCCCATCAAGCGCGACAAGCCGCCGCGTCTCGAGGTGAAGTACAAAGAAGAGGTCGTCGGGGCCCTGATGAAGGAATTTGGGTACAAAAGCGTGATGCAGGTGCCAAAGCTGGTGAAGATCACGCTCAACATGGGCCTGGGAGAGGCGATCCAGAACCCGAAGCTCATCGAGAGTTCCGTGGAGGAACTGGCGACGATTACGGGGCAGGCGCCGATGGTCACCAAGGCGCGCAAGTCCGTGGCCAACTTCAAACTGCGCGAAGGAATGAAGATTGGCGCCATGGTGACGCTGCGGCGGGAAAAGATGTACGAATTCTTCGACCGGCTCGTCAACCTCGCCTTGCCGCGAGTGCGCGACTTCAAGGGGCTGTCTCCAAAGTCGTTCGACGGGCGCGGAAACTACACCTTCGGAATCCGGGAACAGATCGTATTTCCCGAGATCGAGTATGACAAGATCGAGAAGATCAAGGGCCTCAACGTGACCATCGTCACCACGGCCCGGACCGACGAAGAGGGGCACGCTCTTCTCAAACACATGGGCATGCCGTTCAGGCGGTGACAGAGGAGGATCGAGGTGGCCAGAACATCACAGATGGTGCCCAGGAAGCTCAAGTACAAGGTGCGGTACAGGAATCGATGTCCATTGTGTGGACGTCCTCGGGGCTACCTGAGGAAGTTCAACATGTGCCGTATCTGCTTTCGGAAGTTGTCCCTCGAGGGGCAGGTTCCCGGGGTGGTGAAATCGAGCTGGTAGGCGGCTGGAAGGCCGGCCAGAAGACAGGCGCCCAGGCGCCAAGAGCAGGCAGGTGAGACGATGTCGATGACTGATCCCATTGCTGACTTCCTGACGAGAGTTCGGAATGCGATCCAGGCCAGGAAGCAGATGGTCAGCATTCCTGCTTCGAAGATGAAGGTCAGGATTGCCGAAATTCTCGCGAACGAAGGCTACATCGCGGGATACCGTGTCGTGGAGGATAGTCGGCAGGGCATTCTCGAAGTGGAGTTGAAATACGACCGCGAGAATCGGAGTGCCATCGAAGGCCTCAAGCGAGTATCGAAGCCTGGCCAGAGGGCTTACGTTCGCAAGGACGAACTTCCCCGGGTTCGGAACGGCCTCGGGGTGGCCATCCTGACGACTTCTCGGGGAGTGATGACCGACAAGGAAGCCCGCCGACAGGCTGTCGGTGGAGAGCTGATTTGCAAAGTCTGGTAGCGAGGTGAACCGTGTCGCGCATTGGTAAGATGCCCATCGCTCTGCCTCAGGGCGTAACGGTGACCGTGCAGGGCAGCACGGTACAGGTAAAGGGGCCGCGAGGAACGTTGAGCCAGCGGATCCCCGAGAGGGTCGAGGTGCGGGTGGACGGGCAGACCGTCACGATGCACCGGAAATCAGAGAGCAGGCAGGATCGAGCATACCACGGGCTGGCTCGTGCCTTGGTGGCGAACATGGTCACTGGGGTTTCCGTTGGTTTTACGAAGGAACTCGAAATCGTCGGAGTCGGCTACAGGGCCGAGCTGAAGGATGCCCGGAATATCGACTTCAACATGGGGCATTCTCACCCGGTGATTTTCGAGCTGCCCGAAGGTGTCACGGCGGAAATCGAGGGCCGAGGGACCAAGATCAAGCTCACGGCGAACGACAAGGCGCTCCTTGGACAAGTGGCTGCGAACATCCGCGCCATTCGACCGCCCGAGCCCTACAAGGGCAAAGGAATCAAGTTTGCCGATGAGCGGATTCGCAGGAAAGTAGGCAAGACCGGAGCAGCTTAGCCGTTCGGGCCGCGTTGAGGAGTAAGACGATGGCGAGAAGTACATACGAATCGAGGCTTCGGCGCAAGCGCCGGATCCGAAAGAAACTGTCTGGAAGCGCCGAAAGGCCGCGTCTGACGGTGTTTCGCAGCGCCCGGAACATTTACGTCCAGGTCATCGATGACGAGCAGGGACGCACCTTGGTGGAGGCTTCTTCGAAGTCGAAGGAACTCATCGAGGAACTGTCCGGCTTGAAGAAGAAGGATCGGGCCAAGAAGGTGGGTGCCCTGGCGGCCAGGAAGTGTCTGGACAAGGGCATCGATCAAGTGGTGTTCGACCGGAGCGGTTATGTGTACCACGGTCGCGTCGCGGCTCTGGCGGAAGGCGCCAGGGAAGCGGGACTGAAATTCTGAAAGGAGCGTTTGTCGTGGCCTTTGTGCAAGAAGAAGCCCCGGAATTCGTCGAACGAGTGGTTCACATCAACCGGGTGGCAAAAGTCGTCAAGGGCGGTCGCCGGTTTAGTTTCAGCGCACTGGTGGTCGTTGGCGACCAGAAGGGAAAGATCGGCTATGCCCTGGGCAAAGCGAACGAGGTGCCCGAGGCAATCCGAAAGGGAATCGAGAAGGCAAAACGTGATATGTTCCACGTTCCGCTGGCGGGCAGCACGATCCCCCATGAGATCGTGGGTGAGTACGGCTCGGGGCGGGTGCTTCTCAAGCCTGCCAGGCCGGGAACCGGGGTGATCGCGGGCGGTGCGGTGCGGGCCATGCTGGAAGTGGCCGGCGTGCAGGACATTTTGACGAAGTGCCTTGGGAGTCGGAATGCCAACAATGTCCTTCATGCCACTGCTGCGGGCTTGCGGTCGTTGCACAGCCCCGAAGAAGTGGCGCGACGCCGCGGCAAGTCGGTGTCGGAGATCGTCGAGGAGTAAGATCATGGCCATCAAGCTGAAGGTCACGCAGGTGCGGTCCACTATTGGGCGTCCCAAGAAACAACGGGCCGTTCTCAAGGGGCTGGGCCTGACGAGGCGAGGGAAGAGCAAGGTGCTCCTGGACACACCGGAGGTCCGGGGAATGATCCTGAAGGTACAGCATCTCGTGGAAGTCGAGCCGGTGGAGTAGACGGAGGAAGTCATGTCGGACCTGTTGTCACGATTGAAGCCGGCCCCGGGAGCCAGGCACCGTCGCCGCAGAGTGGGGCGCGGTCCTGGGAGCAAGTGGGGTAAGACGGCTGGAAAAGGCCAAAAAGGCCAGAAGAGTCGGAGCGGAAAGGACCTTGGGCGCGGGTTCGAAGGCGGTCAGATGCCTTTGCAGCGTCGACTCCCCAAGCGTGGATTCATCAACATCTTCGCAATTCAGACCTACACGGTGTCGGTGGGGAGGATCGAGCGCCACTTCGAGAGTGGAGAAGTGACGGTGGCGGACCTGAAGGCAAAGGGGCTCGTCCCCAAGAAGGCCAAGAGGGTGAAGGTTCTCGGGGATGGAGAGATGACCAAGGCATACAACGTGAAGGTGCATGCATTTTCCGCTTCTGCCCGGGACAAGATCGAGAAGGCCGGTGGCAAGGCGGTGGTGATCGAGACGGCGGGCAAGGACGCCGAGGGCTGATACAGGTCGGCCGGAGAAAGTCTTCATGGCGAACGGTTTCGCAAATATCCACAAGGTCCCAGAACTGCGCAGACGGCTGCTGTTTACGTTGGGGCTGATTTTTGTCTATCGGGTGGGCGTGTTCATTACCGTGCCTGGGGTGGACCGGTCGGTCATGGGCAAGATCATGTCGGCGGCATCGGGAAGCTTCCTCGGGCTGTTCAACATGTTCTCGGGTGGTGCCCTGAGGCAGCTCAGTATATTCGCGCTGGGCATCATGCCATATATCAGCGCATCGATTATCCTGCAGCTCCTGACGGTCGTGGTTCCTCACTTCGAGCAGCTCAACAAGGAAGGCGAGTTGGGCCGCCGCAAGATGAACCAGTATACCAGGTACGGCACCGTCCTTCTGTGCATCATCCAGGGATTTTTCATTGCGACCTGGCTCGAGTCGAACAACGTCAACTACGCCCAGTTCGGCAAGGTGGTGTTGCACACGGGCTGGGGGTTCCGGCTCATGACCATTATGACCCTGACCACCGGGACCGTGTTCATCATGTGGCTCGGTGAGCAGATCACCGAGCGCGGCATCGGCAATGGGATCTCCCTCATCATCTTTGCTGGTATCGTCGCCCGGTTTCCGGACGCAGTGGTGCAGGTATACAACAAGGCAAAGATGGGGGACTTGGGTGCCTTCGACGTGGCCATTATCCTGGCTATCGTCTTCGGCGTCATTTCAGTGATCATTTTCTTCGAGCGAGGACAAAGGCGCATCCCCGTGGCCTATGCCAAGAGGGTGGTGGGGCGCAAGCTTTATGGGGCATCCTCCACACACCTGCCGCTCAAGGTGAACACCGCCGGCGTGATCCCCCCGATTTTCGCATCTTCGCTCCTGCTGTTTCCCATGCAGATTTTTTCCGGGTCCCATAGTCCCTGGGTTCGATCCTTGCTGGATGTGCTCAATCCGCTGGATTGGCGATACAATGTCTTGTACGTGGTGTTGATCATTTTCTTTACGTACTTCTACACGGCAGTGACCTTCAACCCGGTGGACGTGGCGGACAACCTGAAGAAAAACGGCGGCTTTATCCCCGGAATCCGTCCAGGCAAGAAGACAGCGGAATACATCGACCGCGTGCTGACGAGGATCACCTTCGGGGGCGCAATCTACGTGGCCGCCGTTTGCGTGTTGCCCAATCTCCTCAGGGCCAAGTTGCACGTGCCGTTCTACTTCGGCGGAACGAGTCTGCTCATCGTGGTCGGGGTGGCACTCGATACGGTGCAGCAGATCGAGGCTCACCTCATCACGAGACACTACGACGGCTTCGGCGGACCCAAGGGGCAGCGATTCAAGGGCCGCAAGGCCAGGTAGGAGACGGCGATCATGAACTTGATTTTGCTCGGTGCACCAGGTGCAGGAAAGGGGAGCCAGGCGGCCCCTTTGACCAGGAAATATCAGATACCACACATTTCCACGGGCGACATGCTGCGCGAGGCTCGGCGTTCAGGGACGGAGCTGGGCAACAAGGCGGCCGAATACATGGACAAGGGCCAACTCGTACCGGACGAAGTGGTGATCGGCCTCGTCGAGGAGCGGCTCGGGCGTGAGGACTGTGCCAAAGGATTCATCCTGGATGGTTTTCCTCGGACCGAGGCCCAGGCCGATGCCCTCCTGGCCATGCTGGAACGAAACGGCCGCGGGATCGACCATGTCATCTTGTTGGATGTTCCCCAAGAGGTTCTCGTGGCGAGACTTTCGGGAAGGCGATCCTGCCCCCAGTGCGGCAAGCCCTATCATGTGGAGTTCAACCCTCCAAAGAAGGACCAACTCTGCGACGAATGCGGGGTGGAACTCGTCTGGCGAGAGGACGACCGGCCCGAGTCGGTGAAGGCCCGCTTGGAGGTGTATGAGAAGCAGACAGCTCCGTTGATCTCATATTTTGAAAACAAGAAATTGCTTCGCCGAATCGACGGACAAGGTTCGGTGGACAGCGTCTTCGATCGCGTCATCGCGGTGCTTGGAGACTAGGCGAGGCATCATGGCTCCGGTGCTCAAAACCCAACGGGAAATCGAACTGTTGCGTGCCGCAAATGCGGTTGTCGCGGAAGTTCTTTTGTCCATCGGGGAAATGGTGGCACCGGGCATGACGACCTGGGACCTCGAAGAAGAGGCCCGTCGGATCCTGTCGAAACGCGGAGCCAGGTCGGCATTTCTCGGGTACCAGCCGGCACCGGACATGCCGCCCTATCCTGCGGTTTTGTGCACCTCCATCAACGAGGAGGTGGTGCATGGGATTCCGCGCAAAGATCGGGTGTTGCGGGCAGGCGACATCGTGAGCGTGGATTTTGGCGCGTTCAAGAACGGGTATTGCGGCGACGCTGCCCGGACCTTTGCTGTAGGCGATGTGGACGAAGAGTCTCTTCGGCTGATTGCCGCCACGTCGGAGGGGCTGGAAAAGGCGGTGGATGCGGCCCGGGTGGGAAATCGTCTCGGAGACATAGGCCATGCGGTGCAGGCCCATGTCGAGAGCCGGGGATTTTCCGTGGTGCGTGATTTCGTTGGTCACGGGATCGGGCGCAGGATGCACGAGGAACCCCAAGTGCCCAACTACGGTCATGCCGGCCGTGGCATGAGGCTTCGACCGGGGCTGGTGATCGCCATCGAGCCCATGGTCAACATGGGCGAACCCCAGGTCGAAATACTCGATGATGGCTGGACAGCGGTGACCGCAGATGGTAGAAGGTCCGCCCACTTCGAACATTCGCTGGCCATCACGAAACAAGGCCCGATGGTTCTCGACCGGCTCTAGGAGCCGGAAACGGAGTTGAGAGATGAAAGTGCGAGCATCTGTGAAGAAGATTTGCCCGAAGTGCAAGATCATCAAGCGTAAGGGCGTGGTTCGGGTGATCTGTGTCGACCCGAGGCACAAGCAGAGGCAGGGCTGAGCCCTGATGACAGAGGAAAGGAGCTGAGACCGTGGCACGTATCGCTGGCGTGGACCTTCCGCGCAACAAGCGGATGGAGATTGCGCTGACCGCGATCTACGGGATTGGTCGCGCCAAAGCCAAGGAAATCCTGGCAAAGGCCGATGTCCGTCCCGAGACCAAGTCGGACCACTTGACCGAAGAGGAAGGCCGCCGGATCAGGCAGGTCATAGACGCCGAATACAAAGTGGAAGGTGACTTGCGGCGCGAGGTGGCGATGAACATCAAACGGCTCATGGACATGGGCTGTTACCGAGGACTGCGGCACCGCCGAGGTTTGCCTGCGCGAGGGCAGCGAACCCATACGAATGCACGGACCAGGAAGGGTCCGAGGCGGGGCATGATTCGGAAGAAGAAATAGCGACGCAGTCGCCGGAGGAAGAAGATGGCTAAGCCGAGACGAAGAACCGGCAAAAAGAAGGTCAAGAAGAACATCCCGACTGGTGTGGCGCATATCCAGTCGACGTTCAATAACACCATCGTGACCATCACGGACCCATCGGGCAATGCCATTGCCTGGTCGAGCTCGGGTTGCCGTGGTTTCAAGGGGTCGAGGAAGTCCACTCCTTTCGCAGCTCAGCTTGCCGGAGAGGATGCGGCCAACAAGGCCAAGGAGCATGGCGTCCGGACCCTGACGGTGTTCATGAATGGACCGGGAGCTGGTCGGGAGTCAGCGCTGCGTGCATTGCAGGCGGCTGGTTTCAAGATCACGCTGATTCGCGATGTGACGCCGATTCCCCATAACGGTTGTCGACCGCCCAAGCGGCGGAGAGTGTGAGAAGGAGGGCGTAATGGCTCGGTATACTGGCCCTGTGTGCAGGTTGTGCCGCCGGGAAGATATGAAGCTGTTTCTCAAGGGAGACCGTTGCTACACCGACAAGTGTGCCTTCGAAAGGAGAAGCCACGCGCCGGGGCAGCATGGGCAGAGCAGGCGGCGCAAGCAGTCCGATTACGGCGAGCAACTCCGCGAGAAACAGAAGGTCAAGCGTATGTATGGCCTTTTGGAGCGGCAGTTCAAAAACTACTATCTTCGTGCGAGTCGCATGAAGGGCGTGACCGGCGAAAACCTTCTCCGGCTC
>CAZIJS010000123.1:7654-12706 GCA_964539505.1 uncultured Myxococcales bacterium | reverse complement strand
CCCGAGGCGCAGCTCGACCGGTTCCTGTTCAAGTTGAACGTCCCGTTCCCCTCCAAGAAGGAACTCCACCTCATCATGGAGCGCACCACGAGCGCCGAGGCCCCCACCGTGTCACGGGTGCTGGACAAGTCACGCATCTTGGAGATGCGGGCCCTGGTACGCCAAGTACCGGTCTCTCACCACGTCCAGGACTACCTCCTGCGCATCCTGGAAGCCACCCATCCCGAAGAGGGACCGGCGGTCACCAAGAAATATGTGCGGTATGGGGCCAGCCCCAGGGGAGCCCAGGCCATGATGCTGGGGGCAAAGCTCTCCGCCCTGCTCGACGGACGCTTCGCCGCCTCCTGTGCAGACGTGCGCAAGGTGGCCCCCCTGGCGCTCCGCCACCGGATCATCCTCAATTTCGAGGGAGAAGCCGAAGGCGTGTCCACCGATGACATCGTCTCGGAACTGCTCACCGACGTTCCAGAGGAAGCGTAGAGAAACCGTGGCGCGCACCGTCGAAAAGAAACAGCAGCGGCTCACGGTTGCGGACTGGGCCGCCAAGGTCTACGGGGCCGATTCGGCACTCTTCGACCGTGCCTTTCTCACGGAAGTGGAAAAACTCTACATCATTTCCAAGAAGGTCTTCGCCGGAAAACTGAAAGCCGAACGGCGAACGAAGAAAATCGGCTCGGGCGTGGAGTTCGCCGAACACAGGGACTACACCCCCGGCGATGATTTTCGCTACATCGACTGGAACATCTACGGCAGGCTCGGCAGGCTGCTGCTGCGCTTGTTCGAAGAAGAAGAAGACCTCCACATTTACATCCTCGTGGACCTGAGTGAATCCATGACCATGGGCGACCCGCCCAAGTTTCTCTATGCACTGCGCCTGGGAGCAGCCCTGGCCTACATCGGCCTGTCCAATCTGGACCGGGTGGCCCTGGTGCCCTTTGCAGACGGCGTGCTGGACCGTCTGCCTCCCAACCGTGGCAAGGGACGCATCTTCAAAATCTTCGACTTCTTGAAGCACATGGTGCCGGGGGGAGCCACCGACCTGACCAAGACCCTCAAAACCTTTGCCGCGCAAAATACCAGGCGCGGGGTGGCCGTGGTCCTGTCGGATTTCTACGATCCGGCTGGATACGAGGAAGCGCTCAAAATCCTCAAGTACAACAAATACGAAACCTACGCCATCCAGGTCTTCGACCGCAGAGAGGTGGAACCGGACCTACTCGGTGACGTACAGCTCGTAGACATCGAGACTGGAGAGCTTCGAACGGTCACGGTGAGCCCCACTCTCCTTCGGCGCTATGCCAAGGAACACGAGGCGTTCAGACGACGCATGGCGGATTTTTGCACCAGCTCCGGCATCCCGTTCTTCCAGGTGCACACCCAGGTTCCATTCCAGGAGCTCGTCCTGGAAATATTCCGCATGGGAGGTTTCGTGAAGTGAACCGAGCGCGACCTCATATCCAAGCAATCCATGCCGAGACATCCTTTCCAACCCTGGGAGGAACCAACCGTGGGTGACTGGCTGCTCACAGGCCCGCTGGGGGCTTCCACTCTCCTGAAAGCCGGCCTGGGCGCGGCTCTGGCCCTGGGCGTCCTCTATGTGCTAAAGCTCAAGCTTCGCCGGGTCCTGGTTCCCTTTGCAGGCATGTGGGCCTCGCTGCTCCGCGAATCCAAGAGTTCGGTCTGGTGGCACCGGCTCAAGCGCCTGCTGTCCTATTTGATCCAGGTCCTGTTGGCCTCTCTCTTCCTCGTGGGAGCAGCAGACCCACGGTCACGCAGGCAGTTTGCCAAGGGCAGACACATCCTGGTCATCCTGGACACATCCGCTTCGATGAAAGCCAGCGACGGCAAGGAAGGCAAAAACGGGCTGGGCCCCAGATCCAGATTCGAAGAGGCAAAAGATCGGATCCGAGACCTCATCGCCTCAAAGCGCCCCAGGGACCGGATAATGCTCGTGTCCATGGACAGTCAGGTCACGCCCCATACCAGTTGGGAAACAGACCCAGAGGTTCTCACCGATGCCTTGAACCACATGAAGGCTTCGGATGCTCCCGCTGACCTGGCCAGGGCTCTCCGGTTCAGCCACGACGTTCTCGGCTCCCTCTCCGACCCCTTGCTGGTCCTCGTGGGAGACGGCGGCTATCCCCCATCGGTCCTGCAGGCAGTGGCACGACGGGCACCCGCCCCCGATGCGGAAAAAGAGCCCACGGCCCGGACCGCAGCAGCAGCCGCTCCAAGGGAAGGTCCAGGTTCCGACCCGAAAGAAGCCGGTGAGCCACCAACGGGCAGGTCATCGACCAAGTCCAGGCGCCCCGGCAAAACGAACTCGAGACGAGCGGGCCGACATGGCTCATCGAAAACCGCTCCCGTCAAGGCACCGCCCCCACCGCCCTTGGGCGGGGGTCGTACCATCGCCCCGGTCGTTCTGGGAAACCTGCCCGTTTACAGCATCCTGGTGGGCCGCTCGCACAACAACATCGGCATCGTGGCGTTCAACGCCCGCCGCAGCCTCACGGACCGAAGCACCTTCCAGGTGTTTGCTCATATCCACAACTACCGAAAGCGACCGGCCACCGTCCAGGTGCAGCTCTACACCGGAGGCCAGATTCCCGAAACCGCCAAAATGTATATCCCTGCCGGCCAAACGGCAACGTTCGTCAGGCAAGCGGTTCCGGCAGTGGAAGCCAACCTGGTCATGCGCATCGTCCCGGAATCGGGTCGTGGCAGACTCGACGACTTTTCCCTCGACGACCAGGCCTATGCCCTGGTGCCCAGGCGCCCGGATGCCAGGGTGCTCCTGGTTTCCGAGGGCAATCTCTTCCTGGAAGGCGCCTTGCTACTCGACGAGCACACCACCTACGACCGCATCACCCACGCGGCCTACCGTCCGGACGAGGCAAAGGCTTACAACCTGGTCATCTTCGACGGATACCATGGTGAAAAGCTGCCAGAACAGGGCAACTTTCTTCTCTTCGACCCGGAGAAAGGAAAAAGTCCCATCCCCATCATCAAGCAAGTGCCCAACCCGCCGATCATGTGGCCCTCGCAACCAAAACACCACCGACATCCCATCATGAGATTCGTCACCGTGAAGAATGTCAACACGGTCCGGGCTTCCATCTTCAAACTCTCCGGCAAGGACCAGCCGCTCATGATGACCGACGAACGTGGTCCCGTGTTCGCTGCGGTTCGGCGGGAGCACCAGCGCAAAATCGTGGTGGTGGGGTTCTCACTGTCCCACACCGACTGGGTGATTCGTGTCTCCTTTCCGGTCTTCCTGCTCGATGCCATCAACTGGTTTCTGGGCGACGATCCCAGACTCATCCCCACGTATCGCACGGGCCGGGTCTGGCGTATCGCGGTAGATACCGACAAGGACAGCATCCAGGCACTCGACCCGCTCAAACATCGTTTCGTGGTGCCGGTGGAAAGCGGAGTGGCTCAAGTGTTTGGAAAACTCACCGGGTACTATCTCCTGGCCACCAAGTCGGGGAAAAAGAAAATCGCGGCCAACCTGGCCAACCAGCGTGAAAGCGACATCGCAGTCCCCGACAAACTGCGTTTCGGAAAGGACGCTGCATCCTGGACACCGGGGCCCCCGAAAATCAGCGCGGCAGACGAAACCGAGGAGTGGCACCCGGCAAACATGATCCCAGGGCTCATTGGCCTTCTCCTGGGTCTCGGCCTGCTGGCACTCTCCTTTCTGGTGGGATCCACCGCCCCTCTCTGGGCCCTGCTCTCCATGGTCCTGCTGGCGGGATCGGTCGGCTGGATCACCTATGCCTTGGAGCCCACCCTTTGGTCCTCGGTGACCCTGGCCGCAGTGGTGGTGCTCATGGCCGAGTGGCTCACATACAACAGGAGGGTGACGGTCTGACATGGAACGCTCGCTCTCGACAAAGCTCTGGATTCTCTTCTGCCTCCTGGTCCTGGCCCTGGGCGGCGGTCTCTACTACTACGCGGTCTGGTACCTCGGTCACAGGACCCTGACCCTGCCATTGGCGGGACGTCCCGTCACCTTCCAGGATTTACGGTGGGCCGCGGCGGCTCTCAGCATCCCCATTCTCTGGATGGTCCAGGTGGTCAGCCTGACTGACTTGTCACGGGCCCAGAGGGGCCTGGGCCTCGTTTTGCGCAGTCTCCTCCTGCTGGCACTCACGGCTGCCCTCTGCCGTCCTGTCCAGAAACGCAGGCACAGCAAGGTCTGCACCGTGGTCCTGGTGGACCGGTCGGCGAGCATCTCCGACGCCCAGTTGGCACAAGCGCGTGTCAGACTCCAGAAAGTGCTCGACGCCAAGGGGGACAACCTGGTCCGAGTGGTGACCTTCGCCGCCAGACCCGAGGTGCTCGACCTTCCGGCAGGCCGGCTGCCCCCAATCAAACGGCCGCCGGTGCAACAAGCTTCCGTCACGAACATCCAGGCTGCCATCCAGCTCGCCCTCTCCCTCTACCCAGCCGACACCGTGGGCCGGATGCTGATCCTGTCCGACGGACTCCAGACCCGCGGAAGCGCCGTCACCGAGGCCTACCGGGCCTTGGATGCCAAGGTTCCCATCTACACCATGGCCTTCGACAGTCAGGGCCACGACGAGATCCTCATCAAGGAGCTCAAGCTCCCAGACAAGGTGGAAATCGGCAAGCCGTTCCAGGTCACCGCCGAGGTCTACTCAAACCAGGCGGCGCGGGTGCGCATCACCTTGCAACACGGCACGTCACGCGACGACATGTTCTGGAACGAGCTCGAGCCCAGCCGCACCGTCACGCTCAAACCGGGCCGCAATGTGATCTCCTTTCCCTCCATCGTGCAGGAACCGGGCCTGGTGGCCTACGTGGCCAGGCTCCATCTGCTGGATGGGGCCAAAGACCGGATTGCGGAAAACAACAGGGCCGCGGCCATCATGACCATCAAGGACAAGCCCAGGATCCTCGTGGTGGACGGCGGGCGACGGGGGCATCTCGACCTGTTCGCCCAGGCCCTTCGTCGCGAGGACTTCCGCGTAGAGGTCCGCGGTCGCTACGGCCTGCCCTCCAGCGCGTGGGGCCTCAAGAAATTCA
>CAZIJS010000123.1:0-7644 GCA_964539505.1 uncultured Myxococcales bacterium | reverse complement strand
CGTCGTCATCGATCGGTCGCCGACCGAAATGACGGTCATCCTCTCGGACGTGCCGGTCTCCGCTGTGACCCTCACCAAGATGCGGGCCATCGAACAGTACGTACGCCAGTTCGGAGGCTGTTTTATCATGGCGGGCGGAGAGAATTCCTTCGGGTCGGGCGGCTATGGTGCCACGAGGATCGAACGCATCCTGCCGGTGCGCCTCGACACAGAACGCCAGCGCCACGAACCCTATGTGGCCCTGGTCCTGGTCATCGACAGGTCCGGGTCCATGTCCGGTATGAAAATCGAACTGGCCAAGGAAGCAGCCAAAGCCTCGGCCAGGGTCCTTTCGGGAAACGACCTCATCGGCGTCATTGCTTTCGACACGCAGCCCCATCCCATCGTTCGGCTCCAGCGGGCTGCAAACCGCCTGCGCATCAGCTCGGACATCGCTTCCATCACGGCGGACGGAGGCACCGCCGTCTACCCTGCCATCAAGATGGCCTATGATTGGCTCATCCCGGCCAGGGCCAAGGTCAAACACGTCCTGCTCCTGTCCGACGGCTATTCGCCCTACGGAGACACCTTCTCCCTCGTCGCAGACATGAGACACCGCCGGATCACGGCCTCCACCGTGGGCATCGGCAGAGGGGTGGACCGCAACCTGCTCGGCGGCATCGCCAAGCGCGGAGGCGGGCGCTACTACCAGACCAACGATCCATCGAACATCCCAAAAATCTTCGTCAAAGAGACCAGGGAAATCGCCAAGCCCTCCATCCAGGAGGGGGCCTACGTGGCCAGGGCGCTCAAGCGGGCTGATTTTCTCCAGGGTACGGGCATCACGAAAGTCCGCTACTTTCGTGGATACAATCCCACCAAGCCCAAGCCCAGGGCCGAGTTGCTCCTTGCGCTCAATCCCACCGGCGATCCCCTCCTGGCCAAGTGGCGCCTCGGGACGGGCCAGGTGGTGGCCTTCACCAGCGACATCAAGGGAGGCTGGACCGCGGACTGGATGGAACAGGATTTCGGAGGATTCCAGAAATTCTGGGGCCAGCTCCTGCGCTCAGTGATGCAGGCCCGTTCCTTTCGCCAGTTTCCCATGAAAGTCACCGAAGAAAACGGCATCATCCATGCGGCGGTGGATGCCCTCGATCGCAACGACCAGTTCATGGACGGCCTGGATTGCTCCCTGATCGTCTACGATTGGGAAAGACCGAGCCGGAAACGCACGATCCACCTCTCCCAGACGGCGGCCGGTCGATACGAGTCGGATTTTACCATGCCTCGATACGGGGCCTACGTGCTCAGCGGTCGCTGCCGAAGGACCTACGAGACGACGAGCGGCAAGAAACGGACCCACACGGTGGCTGAGACCTTTGGTTCGACCACCCTGACCTACCCACGCGAATACCTGCTCATGCAGCCCACCATGAAGACATGCATCACCAGGCCCAGGGCATGCCCGGGCCTGCAGCTCCTGGACCGTCTCGCCGACATCACCGGCGGCGCCGGCCTGGATTCCTCCTGGATCCTGCGGCATCCCAAGGCAAGACGCCTCGACTTCCGCAAGGCGCTCTTCGACCCGCGCGGCAGGTCGGTCACCACCACCGTGGGCCTTTGGCCCTATTTCCTGCTTCTGGCCCTGCTCCTGCTCCTCCTGGACGTGGCGCTGCGCCGCATCCGGATCTTCGGGTATCGCCCCATGCGCTCGGCCTGAAAACAAAATTCCATCCAATGCAGGGGATGCGGCAACTCCAACACGTTCGCAACACAAAGAGATCCCTGGAGGACGGAAGCAAGCGCATCCTTTCGAGCCAACCAGGTCCATGGACCGTCTCACGACCTTGTCCGCAGGGACCTGGCATGTCGAGGAGAGGTTTGGCCAAACAGGCTGAGGGTTCGTCAAGCAGACTGGGATTTGGTCAAGCAGACTGAGGGATGATGGAAAGAGAAAAGAAAGGGGGATCTGCGACCTTGGTCTACCGGCGACGCCTGAACAGAAGCCCCAGGACGAGCAGACCAAACAGGAAAGCCGTGGGCAGCGACCCGGCAGGCATCGTGCTGCGACAACCACAACCGTCAGGCGCGTCGGCGTTGATGCCAGGGCCGGTGGCGTCGTTGGATCCGTCGTCTCTGGGCAGGCACTGGCCATCGACGCACTCTGCCATGGAACCGCAGAGGTTGTCGTCCTCGTCGGTCTGGCCGTCGCAGTCGTTGTCGATCCCATCGCAGACTTCGCGGGTGGGCTCTGGCGCGTCACAAGCACCCCACTGCCCGGCCTTGCAGGTTTCCACTCCTTCACCGCACATGGTCCGACAGGTTCTGGTCAGGTCCTCGTCGGTCTGGCCGTCGCAGTCGTTGTCGATCCCGTCACAGATTTCCTCGTCGGCAAGCGGGGCGTCGCAAGTGGACCACATCCCGGCCACGCAGATCTGGGTGCCGGTGCCGCAGGCGGACTCACAGGACCTGGTCAGATCCTCGTCTGTGAGGCCGTCACAGTCGTTGTCGATCCCGTCACAGACCTCAGGGGCAATCACCACCTGGTTGGCGATGGCATCCAGGGTGGATGCGAGTTGGTTGTAGTTGTCCGCCTGGTAGTAACAGTTGTTCCCGCTGGGGTCCGAGCTGGTCACGTCGCATCCCTGCAGTGACGTGCCGGCCTGGTCTGCCATGCGGTTGAGCGCCAGGGAGTCCACGCCCCCACCGAATCCCACCACGTAGGTCGTGACCCCGAGGCTCGTGAGTTGGGCCACGGAATCTACTGGATCGAAGCGGGTCGAAGGATCGTAGGGGTCGCACCATTGCCATCCGTCGGTGATGAGCAAAACGTACCTGGGAACATCTTCGTCCAGGAGCGGCTGGTACGTGGCACAGCGATCGAGACTCTGGGACATGGGCGTGTAGTTTCCGTGCTCGGGAGGCGCTGCGCCCATGGCCGTCACGATGGCATCACTGGTATCGGTCGCCGGGTCTACGAGCACCTGGCCGGGCGAACAATGATCCGGGTAGGGGAAAACCATGAGCCCAATCTCTATCTCGCCCCTGTAGTGTTGGGTCACCGATTGGATGGCCTGGACTGCGGCCTCCCACTTGGTGGGAGTGCCCTGGGGTGCAGGGTCCTGCTCGGTGGCCAAACCGTTCATACTCGATGACTTGTCCAGGACGATGAGCATCCTCGGTCTGGTACATTGGTTCGGGTCCGCCTGGGCCGGCCTGGCCTGGAGCAAGAACCCAACCGACAAGGTGAGACTGATCATCATTGTCCAACGTCTCATGGTATCCTCCGATGCGAGCAATCCAAATAAACCGAAAATCCTGCTTGCGGGAAGCATCCCAGTCGAATCCGTGAAATGCGCCGGTCCTCTCGCCGTATCCTTGCGACTGGGTGCCGGCAGATGCCACGGTTTCCATGCATTTGTCAAGCAGGTTTCATGCCAAACATCGAGACACCTCTCGTCGTCTGCAAGCCGGCCTCCCAGGCCACTTTCCTGACCCAATCAGGAACCTGGATTTCTATTTTCGTCCAAAATGCGACGCAATTGTCGAGGCAGGGCCCAAAACCGGCTTGTCGAGTTGCCGGATCCGGCTCACGGGGGAGCCGATCACCCGGCCCGAGGCCAGCCTGCAGGGTTGCCATGCAGCAGCATCCATGTCACACTTTGTGATGACGACGACAAAATTCTGGAGCGCTCCTTCGGTTCAGAAGGGCCATCGATTCCTGGCAGGGAGGTGCATGTGCATTCGAAGGGGTCAAAACGCCGTGTGGCGCAGGAAAGCTCTACACCGCAAGACAACGACGCAACGCAAGACAACGACGCAACGCGAGACAACGACGCAACGCGAGACAACGACATAACGAGAGACAACCACGCAACGACACAAAAGAGACAAGCACACTCCGACGACCAATGGGCCGTTCGCAGCCTCGTCCTCCATTCGCCGGTGAGCATGGCTCTCCTCGACACCTCAGGAAACGTCGTGGCCGTGAGTCCCGGATTCAGGCAACTCTTCGGCGTCCCGGACCACCTCGACCTGGCTGCAATGAACATATTCGATGACGAAGCTTCCAACCGACAAGGCACCCTGGAGTTCTTCCGCAAGGCTCAGCAGGGAGAAGTCGTGGAGTTCCACAACGTGGAGTTTCTCTCGCCTTTTGGCTCCTTCACCATCACCAGCGGCAAAATTTTTCCCATCCGTGACCCAGAGAACCGCATCCGCTTCCTGGCGATCGTCCACGACAACGACAGGCCCAAGACAGAAGCGGCACAGCGGGCACAACGTCGCAAATTGAAAGTCCTGGCCACGCTCTTCGGGCGCGGCAGCAGGCGGGTCACAGACCAGGTTTCCAGGGTGCACGAACTCCTGGAACTGGCATCCCAAGCCATTCGAGATGGACAGAGGGCGGATCTGCCTGGAATCATCGATGAAGCCCTGTCCCTGACCGCGCAAGTGACCCAGGTGACCGGGAGCGTCACTGGTCTTGCCGAAGATTGGCCTCGAGCGAAGACCGCGGTCCACCTGGGCGATCTGGTCACCGAAGTCTGCGCAGAAGTCCCACGCGATGCTATTCGGGTGACGACCAGGACTGACTCGCAGCTCTGGGCTTGTCCCTGTGACAGAACACAAATGTCCTCGGTCCTCTCGGCAATCGTGGAAAATGCCGTCGAGGCGAGTCAAGAAGCGGACAGCATCCGAGTCTTCGTCCAGAATGTCCAGGTCACCGACAGGCCTGACATCCCAGACGGAGACTATGTGGCGATCCGGGTGGAAGACGATGGCCCCGGCATCGAAGCCGAAATCCTCCCCCATGTCTTCGACCCCTACTTCACGACGAAGCCCAACGCAGCGGGCCTGGGTCTCACCATGGCCAAGACCGTGGTGACGAACCACGGAGGCTCGCTCCACATCGAATCTTTGCCCCAGCAGGGCACCAGGGTCCAGGTCCTCGTTCCCGCCGACCCATCCCTCTCCTTGGTTGGAAGACCCGGAAACGGTTCTGGAGAGGCTGCGGGACAGGGCCCCTGCAGAATCCTGGTCATGGACGACAATCCCAAGGTCCGCAGGGTGCTGGTTCGAATGCTCGAAGCCATGGGCTACCTCGTGGACTCGGTGGCGGACGGTCGGGACGCGGTGCGCATGGCCAGCACGGCAGCACGCCTGGGCAGACAATACCGACTCGCGATTCTGGACCTGAGTGTCCCCGACGGCATGGGTGGAATGGAGGCACTGAGACAGATTCGAGAAATCTCGTCAGACATCCTTGCAGTGGCCACGAGCGGTCATGCAGTCCCTGAAGACCCCGCCCGATACGAAGACCTCGGCTTTGCCGACTTCATCGCCAAGCCGTTTACGATGGATGCCCTGGAACGGGTGGTCCGAAGACTCACCGACGAGACGCGCAGCACGACATCATAGAAAGCTTCGAAGGAACCTTACCGCGGAGCAACAGTGATGGACCAGGAATTGAGCGTCCCTTCATCTTTCTGCATGCTGTCGGTCACCGTCAAAGTCCAGGTCCCTTTTGCATCCAGCCCGGCAAAGTCCTCTGGAGAAAACTTCTGTCGGATGTCGTGATCATGCCCACCCTCGTGGTCCCAGAGAACGACCTTCTTGCCGCCATGGGAAAGGGTCACTTCCAGATCCGCAATCCATGTGTGGGTGATGTCGAGTTTCACCTGAAGGCTGCCGATGTCCAGGGAGTCTGGCACCTCGATGGTGGATGTCACGCCGATCGGGTCGTTGTCTGGGATCGCCTGCTCGGGACGGGCTTCATACGTCGTGCCGGCCACATCCTCACAAAGGGAGCCAGCCGGCGAATAGCAGTTGGTTCTCGCGCCCGACACGCCGTAGTAGCTGTTGTAGGTCCGCTTGTTGGCATTTTCCAGCACCTGCTGCCAGGACAGGTGCCCCCCCTCCGCAGCCCCCTGGAACATGGCGGACATGAAGGCGGCGATCACGTTGGCCTGGGGCGCCACTGGTGTCTCCACGATATTTGAAACCACGTCCACGTCCGCCCAGGTGCCCTTCCCTTCGAGAATGAACTTGATGTAGTACTCGTAGCCGAGACAGCCGTT
The DNA here is from genome assembly GCA_964539505.1 of uncultured Myxococcales bacterium. Classification (GTDB taxonomy): domain Bacteria; phylum Myxococcota_A; class Polyangia; order HGW-17; family SLPX01; genus CAZIJS01. Next base: position 1,588 of record CAZIJS010000123.1, on the reverse strand, counting down.
GAAAAAGAAAACCTGATAGCCCTCCGGATACAGGCTCATGTCACTCCACATGGGGCTGGCGCCCAGGATGGAATGCCCGTTGTAGACCACGATCTCGTGATTGCGCACCGCTGTCCTGAACGTCCCAGAATGGGCCCAGTCGTTGAGTCCTTCGAAGTCCTCCGGCCCTGAAATATCAACAATCTCGGTGATGCCGTTGTCGTCCTTGCTGTACCGTCTCAGGCCCTCGGGAGACCTCCCCTCTTCGAAGCCCGCCTGTTTGAGCTTGTAGATGAAACTCTCCATGCTGCGATACCCGAAATCCTCCTCGATGGGCCCATCATCATGGCTCACCTTTCCGAAGAACACCACGGCAGTTACCTTTCCGTCCTCGATGAGCCGATCGTATTCAGGGTAGCGAGTCACCCCGGCATCGAACAGCTTGTCGATGGTCACGGTCATGGTGCCCTTGTCGATGGTGCAAGACGACTTGTCCGGAGCCCATGTGTACCAATAGCATGAATCCCACAATTCTCCGTGGTCGCCACGGGAGCAGATGTTGCCGTACTTGGTGAAGATCCCATAGGGCGTGGTGGGCACCACGGCCTGGTATTGCTTCCCGACGAGCTGCTCTCCCTCTGCAGGACGCAACACGATGGCATTGACCCCTCGGATCCGGAAATGGCCGAGTTTTTCCAAGTCAATCCCGGTCAGATCCGATTCCGAGACCCATTGACCATCCACCAGCCACTCGATGGTCCGGTGAGACTCAGACACCTGGAGCAACGATTCAACGTACAGATTCGACTCCTTGCGAAGGTTGGTCAGTGCAAACTGGGCCAAGTCCACCGGGGCCCTGGACAGGTCGGAGCGATACCGCAGGGCCACGTCCCCTTCCATGGTCACCTCCACTTCCGGGGCGTTGAGCGCCGAAATCCATCCCGTGTCGGCCTTTCCCCCGGCCGCGCCCGCCTTCTCCAAAAATGGATTTTCCTCGTCCTGGCTCCCAGGCGTTCCACCCACACAGCCCGCCGCGGCGCCCATGCCTGAAAGAACCGCCACCAGGAACGCCGAAAACCGCACCATGCCAGACTCTCCAAAACGCCTCATGATCGAACCTCCTCGTGCCTCGTCACTTCCCGAGTTTCCCCATGAAATAAGCAGAAATCGTGCCACCTTCTCACAAGGCCCCTGCACACACACCCTGCACTGCCCCACCCCATAGGCGCCCTCCCCCCATCCTGGTCATGGGAAACTTCGCTGCCGGCCCAACAGGCGCACCACAGCCCCACCGCCCCATCCTGCCCCAGCCCTCACCCACCCGCCTTTCACCCGCCGTTCACCCGCCGTTCACCCGCCGTCCACCCGCCGTCCACCCGGACTTTGTGCATCACCAGGTTCCCATCCCAAACAGGCGGCAACTCGAATAGCCAGCCCCACACCAAGCCACCGGCTCCTCCAATGGCCGCTGCCTGGACCCTGGCCGCAATCATTCATCTGGAACGGGGCAAGGTGAATCAGTTGGGCCGAGGCCGGCATTCAGCAGACCTCCACATCAATCCCTCCCCGTCCCGGCCAGCACCATCAATCATCGGGCGTGGGCGGGTCG
>CAZIJS010000122.1:0-12709 GCA_964539505.1 uncultured Myxococcales bacterium | reverse complement strand
GTTTCTGTCTGTTGTCTTGTGTGTGGCTGTCTGTTGTGGAATAATTGGTGCGGGTATGGAACGACTCAGCCTGGTCTGGAGGTGTGGCATGATGAAGGTCTTTCGAACGAGGGGGCTTGTGTATAGGGGGGTGGTCACCGAAGATGGCCTTGTCAGGCGTCTCGTTGTAACGGGGGTGGTGGTCGGGGGGCTTGTCGGCTTGCTGCTGTCCTTTGCTGGCTGTGGGCCCAAGGCGCCTGGTGGGAACAACTCGATAGATGCCGCACAATGGACCGGCTCCGACAGCGGCACGCAGATGAAAGACGCTGGCGCCGTGGTGGACGGGCCGGCCGTCTTGCTGGAAGCTTCCACGGACGCGGCCAACTGCGGGGCGCAGACAGAGCCCATCGAACTCATCAATCTGGGAGATCCGCCCGACATGCTCATTGTGTTGGACCGCTCTGGATCGATGCTGATGCCGCCTGGCTTCGATCCCACTTCGCCCACCAAATGGACGCTCATGAAGAACGCCCTGCGCACAGTGCTCCAGGCCAGGGAAGCAAACATTCGGTTCGGACTGTCCCTGTTTCCCTCTGATTCGGCCTGTGGTGTCAACAGCGGTGCCGACGTGGAGGTGGGCCTGAACCATGCCGACGAGATCAACTCGGCACTCAATTCCACCTCTCCCAACGGAAACACGCCGGCACATTTCGCACTTCGAGAGGCCCTGGCCTATTACCAAACCATCCCCTTCAATGAGGCTGGTCAGTATGTCCTGTTTGCCACGGATGGGGTGCCAAACTGCGGTGGAGATCCCCCTTCCGACGAAGTGGAGACGCAGCAAGAAACGCTCGATGCGGTGCAGGCATTGGCCCAGGAAGGCATTCATACCTTCGTGCTCGGATTCGGCGGCCTTTTGGGATTGGACCCGGATCTGCTCAATGACTGCGCACAGGCAGGGCTCGAGCCCAGGCCGAACGGTCCACCCTATTTTTATCATGCAGACGATGCATCCAGTCTCCAGGCGGCTCTGGATCAGATCGCCGGCGGGATCATCGTGCCGTCCTGTTCCTATGCTCTGGCCTCCCAGCCGCCGGTTCCCGATGACGTTGCGGTGTATTTCGATGGTGTCGCAGTGCCCAGGGATCCGAATCACAACAACGGTTGGGACTATTCTCCCGACGATTCCACCATCACGTTTTTTGGTTCCTACTGCGATGAGATCGAGTCGGGCCAGGTGGACAACGTGAGTTTCATCTTTGGCTGTCCCGGCCCGGTGATCGAGTAGACGCGCAGTTCGCGCGACTGCATTGTGCAGACATTGTGCGAGGGCGGGACGGCGTCGGGGTAGACGAGCTTGACCATGCGGTTCGTTTGGGGTACGGCCAGACGACGAAGGCCGGCTCGTCGGTGCCGTGGCGGTTCGTGTTGGACGAATCGACAGTCCCATGCCGATGAGCCTGCCCGGCCGGCAGATGGTCACGGATCGATGAATCGGCTTGGAGCGAGGAGGTGGATGTGCAATCGGTGATTGGAATTCGGAGAGAGGACAAAAACAAGTGGGAGCGGCGCGTGCCGCTGGTGCCAAAAGACGTGGCAGCGTTGGCGGGGGGACAGCGGATCGAATTCATGGTTCAGCCCTCGGCCAACAGGGCGTTTGCCGATGCAGACTATGAGCAGGCGGGCGCACAGGTCCAAGAGGACCTGTCGATTTGTCCCGTGGTGCTCGGGGTCAAGGAGATGCCCCTTTCTTTTCTGCAAAAAGAGCGCACCTACATGTTTTTTTCCCACACCATCAAGGGGCAAAAGAAAAACATGCCTCTTTTGCGCAAGATGATGGATCTGGGCTGCACACTCATCGATTACGAGAAGGTCACCGACGACCAGGGTCGAAGGCTCATTTTTTTCGGCCGCCATGCAGGACTCGCCGGAATGCTCGACAGCCTCTGGGGGCTGGGTCGCAGGCTCCAGGAGGCCGAGGGCCTCTGGACTCCGTTTCTCAATCTCCGGCCGGCTCACCAGTATGCAAATCTGGCCGAGGCCAAAGAGGCCGTGGCCCAGGCAGGACGTGAGCTGGCGGACAAAGGCGTCCCTGAAGCGCTGCGTCCCTTTGTCTGCGGTTTTTCCGGCTATGGACACGTTTCCCAGGGCGCCCAGGAAATCTACGACCTGCTCCCTGTCGAGGACGTGACCCCAGAGGAGTTGCTCGAAGGTTTGACTCCGGCGAAAGACAAAGTCTTCAAGGTGGTCTTTCGCGAAGAAGACATGGTCAAACCCGAGTCGGGTCACTCGTTCGATCTCCAGGAATATTACGATCACCCCGAGCGCTACCAGGGGCGGTTCGAAGACTACCTGGACCATTTGACCATGCTCATGAACTGTATCTATTGGGAGTCGCGCTACCCGCGGCTCGTCACCAAGGAATTCCTTGCGAGACGGTTCCAGTCGGCCGGGGGGCACCCCCCCAGGCTTCGGTTCGTGGGAGACGTGTCCTGCGACCCCGAGGGGGCCGTGGAGGCGACGCTCGCTTGCACCACCCCAGACGATCCCGTGTTTGTCTACGACCCCATCGAGCAAAAGGCCCAGCCTGGATTTGCCGGCCGCGGCCTTGCGATTTTGGCGGTGGACAACCTTCCCGCGGAGTTGCCAAGAGATTCTTCGGTGGCGTTCAGCGCCGCGCTCGGACCCTTCGTGCCGGCTCTGGCCGAGGCGGACATGAACCGGCCCTTGGCCGAGACGGGCCTGCCTGCGGAGCTTCAGCGGGCGGTGATCGTTCACCGAGGCAAGCTTACCGAGTCGTTTCGCTATCTCGAAGCGCATCTTGAGGCTGCGGGACAGTGAGTGCATCAATGATGGTTGCGGTGTCTCTGCCCCGGCTTCGTGGTGATGTGCGGTGACACCGACAGGATGGATGGCAGGAAGGTTTCGAAGAAAATCATTGTGGAGGACATCATGGCGAAAAAGAACGTTCTTATTCTGGGAGCCGGCCTGGTGACCAAGCCGGCGGTGGAGTATCTGTCGAAGGCCGGCTATGCCATCACCGTGGCCAGCAGGACGGTGAGCAAGGCCCAGGCACTCATCGACGGGCTGGAGGATGCCCAGGCCCTGACCTTCAACGTGGGTGACGGCGACTTGCTCGACAAGCTCGTCTCCGAGGCGGATCTGGCCATCAGTCTGCTGCCGGCAACCTATCACGTGGAAGTGGCAAAGGCATGTCTGAGACACGACAAGCCCATGGTCACCACCTCGTATGTAAGTCCGGCCATGCGCAGTCTCGACGAAGAGGCCAAGGCCAAGGGCCTGTTGCTGCTCAACGAAATCGGTTTGGATCCCGGCATCGACCACATGTCTGCCATGAAAATCATCCACGACGTGGAAAAACGTGGTGGCAAGGTGGTGTCTTTCAAGTCCTACTGTGGTGGCCTTCCAGCTCCCGAGGCCAACGACAATCCGTGGGGCTACAAGTTTTCCTGGAGTCCCCGGGGGGTGGTGATCGCCGGCACCAACAGTGCCCGCTATCTCGAGGACGGTGAGGTGGTGGAGATTCCAGGACCCGAACTCTTTGCGCATCACTGGCCGTTGGCGGTCCCTGGGGCCCAGACCTTCGAGGCCTATCCGAATCGTGACAGCCTTGGCTACATCGAACTCTACGGGCTCGAGCAGGCAAAGACCATGCTTCGGGGCACCCTGCGCTATCCTGGCTGGTGCGACTGCTGGAAAGCTTTGGTGGACCTGGGCATGCTCTCTCTCGATGAACGCAAGGACCTGGCGGGAAAGACCTACCGTCAGCTCCTGGCGGAGTTGGTGGGCGGGAACGCGGAGACGCTGGAAAAGGATCTCGAGAGCAAACTCGGCCTCGATCCAGAGGGCGATGTCATGGCTCGGTGGCGTTGGCTGGGCCTGCTCAGCGACGAGCCTGTTGCCGACGAGCCGACGGTGCTGGATGTCTTCGCCCATCGGCTGCAGGAAAAGCTCCAGTACGCAGAGGGGGAGCGTGACATGATCGTGCTCCACCACGAGTTTATGGTAGAGTTTCCAGAGGGCTCGAAGAAGATCACATCCACCATGATCGACTACGGCATTCCCGGTGGGCACAGTTCCATGGCCAGGACCGTGAGCCTTCCCGCCGCCGTTGGCACCAAGCTTATCCTGGAAGGCGCCTTGAACCTCACCGGCGTCCACATTCCCGTTTTGCCCGAGATCTACGAGCCGGTCCTGGCCGAACTCGAGCAAATGGACATCACCTGCCGCGAGGAAGAGTTCGACCTGTGATTGTGCGCTTGGAGGCGGCCTGCAACAACAATTGTCGGGTCTGCACCGGCCGGCTGCCTCCAGGCACCATTATTTCGTCGAGCTTGCCAGAGGGTTCGGCCTCCTGCCAAGGCACTGAAACGAACGAGCGGACTCAGGGGTGGTGTCCAGAAACGGGGCCTGGTGCGGTCACGGTGCTGCGGGGCGGCGAGCCCAGCATGGCCTCCGATCTCCTGTCTTTGCTGCGTGAGATCGGGCCGGTGGTGGTCCACAGCAATGGCCGGCGCTTTGCTTACGAGCACTTCACCAGGCCGCTGATTCCCTTTTTGCATCGCTTCGTGGTTTCGGTCCATGGTCCCAGGGCCGATCTCCACGATTGGTTCACGCGAACGCCCGGGTCCTTCGATGAAACCATGGCGGCTCTGGCGCACCTGCGCAGCGTTGGCGTGCCGGTCACCCTGCGCGTTCCCGTGGGGCGACACAATCTTACTGAGTTGGATCGCATGCCCAGTCTGGCCCGGGATGTGGGCGCAGACAGGGTTCGATTCCTGCTCCTTTCCCATGGCCTGGTGGAACGGTCGGCTGCCGGGGCTGGGCGGGAGCTGGCGACTGACGCCCTGGCTGCTGGACCCTTTCTGGCCGCCGCTGTGCGCCGCTGCCTGGAGATCGGCCTGACGGCGGAGGTTGCGGGCCTGGTCCCACGAGACATTCCCGGCTTGTCTCGGCAGGAAGGCGAGGCCATCCTGGAGACAGAATCGGAGCCGGTTTTCGTTCAGGAATCAGGCCCCGTCGTTTCGCACATGGGGCGGCTGGACGTTGGGCCCGAATCGGAGGCGAAAGCCGCGGATGCCGACAGGGCGGCGCCGGCCTGGATCGACGAGCCATCGGGTGAGATCCGGGCGGTGGTGAGAACCACCTGCCGCAATGCCTGCCAGTTTTGCACCACGAAAATTCTCCACGAAGAAGCGGGGCGGCCCTGGCCCCAGGACCGAGCCTGTGATTTTCTCGGTGGCCTGTTTGCTGCGGTGGTCCAGCGGGAGCGGGGGGGACAGGGACCGGCTTCGAGGCCGCTGGTGCGTTTCGTGGCCCTCGAACCGGCCGAACATCCAGACATCGATATCCTGGTGGCTGCTGCTGCTCGTTGGTTCCGAGGTTCGGTGCAGATCGATAGTTCCGGCCGCAGATTTGCCGACACGGGATTTGCCGCTCATCTCATCGATTGCGGGCTGGGAAAGGTCGACCTGGCCCTCCTGGGCCCCAGGGCAGAGGTCCACGATCGCGTGGCCGGCTCCCAGGGAGCCTTTCGAGATCTCGCGCGCGCCATCACCAACTTGTCTGGACGGGTGGACTTGACGGGCCATATCGTCGTGGTCCAAGACAACGAAAATGTCGTGGTCGAAACCCTGCAATGGGCCAGGCGTCTGGGCCTGGATGTGACGCACGTGTCCTTTGCGGCCCCAGCCAGCAAGGATTCGAGGCGATATGCCGAGGTGGCGGTTTTTCTGCCCGGCTGGGTTTCGGATACGGTGCGTCGGGGCCGCGAGGGCCTCGATGTGCTGTCTCTGGCTGCCGCCGAGATCCCCCCCTGCCTGCTCCCGCGATCCTTGACTGCGGCCTGGTCCCATCCCCCGGGCCGGGGGGGCAGACTCACGCACCCAGAGGGTTTTTCCCTGGGGACCGCTCTCAAGGAACGCGGGGTCTGTCCCTTGGCACAGCGCTGCTCTTTGGCTGCCGGTTGTCCGGGTCTTTTTCCCCAGTATCTGGAATTGTTTGGTACCAGAGGGCTGCGTCCGGTTCCTTGAGCCGGGACCATTGGGTCATTGGCCGGCATCCGGCGGTTCATAGCCTTGGTTGGGGTGGATTGGCATGGGGATTTCGACGGCGGCGGCCGCATCGTCGTCAGTGCTGAGTACCAGCGCCCGCACCACGAGTCGTTCCGGTTCCCCCCAGACTGGAAGCGCGATGGTGGCAGAGAAGACACCGTCGTTCAGCGAAGTCACTTTTTCAAGGAGGGTTCTCTGGTTGGCCTCGCGCCAGCGAACCAAGGCCTGGTCCGCACTGGTGGGAATCCTGTTCCAGTCCATGCGGGCAGGCAGCGCCAACCTGGGCCGGAGCAGTGAAATGGTGACCAGCCCGGCCTCGATTCCCTGGACGCGCCCGCAGACCAGGATCTCCCTTGGACCGATGCGTTCGACTCCCAGGTGAATAGTTGCTTGGGAGAGGGCCAGCTTCAGGGCCGGGTCGGCAAGGAGTACGTACATGCGGCGATTGTCATCGACAATGTCGCGGAGTTCTTCCTGGCTCCAGACCAGGGTCACGAGTCTGTCCATGCGCAGCTCGGCCAGGGTCTCGGGCTGACCGAGTGTGAGCAGAGCCTCGAGGAACGCGTGGCCCAGGGTGGAAACCGCTCGCTTGGAAACGAGACGCACCAGCTTGAAAGCCAGCATGGCGTTTGGGAAGGGGTGTGAAATGTCCGTTGCGGCAACCACAGCAGGTGGTCCGTTGCGGCTGCGCTCCATGGCTTCGGCAAAGCTCAGGCCGTGACCGAAATCCCCGGTGTGACAGGCTGCCAGGATCATCACGGGACAGTGTGTGCCGCAGTCGAGGCCTTCGATGTCAGCAATGTCGAGGATGGGTGCTTCGTCGTCCGGCCCCCAGGTGACGTCCTCGAGACTGTCGAGATACCCATGGCCGGTGTAGACGGCTGCGACGGCACCTTGTGCCAACAGTCCGAGCAGGGTCCTGGTGTATTGGTGCGGCGGGAGGGCATAGGCAGAGCCTGGCCTTGCATGGACGAACGTGATGTTCCATTGCTCCGGCAGGGCAGAGAGCAGGTCCAGGCCCACGCGCTCCATGAGTGCGTCCACCAAGGGTCCGAAGTCGCCCTGCGACGCAAAGAGGATCAGCCTGTGGCGCCAGGGGCCGGGTTCGCTCCCTCGTTCGTAGCGGATGGTCTTGGCCAGGACGGCTTCGGCCTGGCTGACGGTACGAACCGGCACCCGGCCCAGGGCCAGGTCGGGCAGTCCGTCTTCGTTGAGGTCGGCATAGGGGAGATCGGTGAGGTATTCTCCCTGGTACGACAATGTTGGCACCAGATCGGGGCGGACTTCGGGGTGCAGGTCTGTGTCCTGGGAGTCTCCCAGGAGCAAGAGATAGCGCAGTCCCGCAGGATGACTGGTGCCCAACTCTTGGATCAGGCGAGTCCTGAGGGCCTCGACGAACTGGTCCGCCACGAGTCTTCGACCCGCGAGGACCTCGGACAGAGAAATCACCTGGGTGTCATATCCGCACTGCGCACGGTATCGTGCCCATTGCCGGGCCACGGGCAGGAGAGGATCGGCGCTGACCACGATCCAGTTGGGGCTGTCGCCGACTGTGATGTGTTCTGAATGGTACAGGATTGCGGGCCTGCCCCCAAGCGTGGGATCTGCGAGTCGACAAGTGGGCAGCCGAATATCGACGATCATGTCATCGGACCGGGTCGGGGTCTGCATCCTGCGACCGCAGGATGCAGACCCCAACGTGAAGGTGGACACCGCAACCGTCACGAGCAGCGCCGTTGCGGCCCTTTGCCCTCGGGCACCAGGAAAAGCTTCGCTGCCGCCGGGATCCGGGGCCTTGTATCCGGCTCGTTCGATCACACCACCAGCGACGTACCCAAGGTTTGTCGCATCGATAGATGCGCCTCGGAGAGAGAAAATTCCACGAGATCCAGAATGGCATCCTGGGCGCCCACGTTCACCAGGAGACGGACAATCGGTGCGAGGTCTCCGCCCACCAGGAGGGCGGTGCGGGCTGCGGTGGAACGCACCGCCCGGTAGTACCGACTGATGCTGAGAGCAGTTTTTTTCTTGGTCAGATTTCCCATGGTGCTCCTGAGTCGATGCCGAAGCTCCTTGGACGCCTTGCCGATGCTGGCGGCCATGGCGCGAAGGCTGCCGTCGGGATCCGACACTTTGAGCTTGGGCGCCAGGGAGAGCATCACTGCGGTGACCAGCGCTTTGCCCTTCTTGCTCGGAAGATGAGCCACGAGGCCGGCCCCAGGACGACTCAACATGAGTCCATAGACCATCTCCACTCCGAGCCGGACATGGTCCTCCATGGTCAGGTGCCTCTGAGAGACAATGAGCCCTGGGCCGAACAGACTCGCTGGTACGGGGATGGAGAGTTCCTGGTCCGAGACAAAAATGGGCTCGCCGTCCCGGTGGAGGAGCGTCTGGAGATACGTAGACACTCTTTGGAAATGGATCGGCGGGCCCTCGACTGGTTGGCCGCTGGGAACCGAGATACCAAAATCCAGGTTCGGCTCCAGGGGAGCCAGTGCCGCAAGGAGTTCTGCGACCATCGGGTCATCGGATGGATGACGCAACGCCGCCTGAATGCTGTCGGTAAGCTCGGTTCGGATGCGCAGGAGGAACCTGGGCCGATATCTGCGATAGAATGCCGAGGCGCCTGTGTCGGAACTCGAGAGGGCCACCAGTCCCGAAGCGAGCAGGTACCCCTCCTCCCACATTTCTCTGGACAGGGCCTCGTGGAAGAGATCTTCGATGGGGGTGAGGTTGGACGGGGTTTGGCTCCAGGCGGACAGGGCGTCGTCTCGAACGTTTTCCCAGGTGGGTGTCGTGTTCGCCAAGGACGCAGCAAGACTCGCAGCCTCCTGGTCGTTTGGGTCGAGTTTGAGGGCCATGTCCAGGCAGGCCTTGGCCTTGTCCGGACTATCGAGCTTTTCGGCATAGAGCCGAGCGAGGCTCTTCCAGAGGGCAGCACTTCGCTGGGCGTCGTGTGAGCCGATTCTCTGAAGGACCTTGCGATGAATTCGCTCGAGTGTCGTCCAGTCGCCGCGGTCCGTCAGTGCCCGGGCCATGAGATCGAAAGCTTCCCGGTGGGTGGGCTCGATGTCGAGGACCTGCTCGATGCGTTGGATGGCTTCCGAAAAGTCGTCCTGGTCCAGAGCGATCCGGGCCAGGAACAACTTGGCTGAAACCAGATCCGGGTCCATGTCGAGGGCTTGCCGGAGCCGCTTGACGGAATCGGCCAACAGGGACTTCTTGTCGGTGGCGGCACAATATTGCGCCCATGCCAGATAGGCATGGTGATCGGCCACGTCCGGGTCGATGGCAACGGCCGCCCGAAAGCTTTCCACGGCAGCGTCGCAGCGCCCTTCCTTGAGATGCTGCTCTCCTTCACGGAAACGCAGTTCGGCTTCCAGTGGATCGGCTCTTGGTGCGGCCTTGGCCACCAGGCCCGCATCGTAGTCTCTCCTCGATGTCTCGTCTGACAAGACGTGGTAGGCCTGCCGGATTGCGTTGACCACTTCCTCGAGTTTGGGGTGGTCCGGGCCCAGGTCAAAGTCGGCATATTTGGCCGGGTCGAATTCGTCCATGAGCCGTTGGTAGGCGTCTTGGATGGCCCTGGCGTCCGCGTCGGCCTGGATCCCGAGAAGCTCGTAGTAGGTCTTGTCGTGAAGACCCAGGTACGCCGCCAGGATCTTGCGGCGCACATCCTCCATGCGGACGGGCGTCGTTTCGATTTCCACGGAAATGGGAATCTCGACGACCTGCGAATCCTCCGACGACGTTTGTGTGAGATCCATTTCTTCGGGCAGATTCGTCACCACCGAAACCTCGTCTTCTCCGAAGAGTTCCCGATGGATGACATCTTCATCGGTGGGAATGGCTGGGGTGGCGGGCATGGAGGCCTTCCGGACACTTTCCAGGTCGAGTAGGTCTGCGGGGGCGGCTGGGGTGCGCGCCGGCTCGGCCTGCCTGGCAGCTTCTCCCAGACGGGCCATGTCGGTTTGCAGCAAGGCATGGAGGTGGGTGTAAATGTTGAGGGCATCGAGCCCTTTGCCCATGAGGTCGTCGATGCAGGGTCTGGTCGGAAGAAAGTGGAACAGGGCATCTCCGAAGACTTTGAGAAAGACATCGCGATACCTGTGGCCTCGAGACGTCAGAACGATTGGGCGATTCCTGTTTGGTTCGAGTCGTTTTGCCGTCTCTTCCGGGTTCGTCACTCGTTTCAGCCCGAGGAGCACGATCCCCGGGGCGTCGATGGTGCAGTGGGGCAGGCGTCCCGAGAAGGTGTCTCCGGGAGTGAATGAAAAGGTTCCTTCCTGCCAACGCAGGCTGTTGATGATGCGGAGTTTGACCAGAGCCGTATAGTGGCGCAAAATATCGCTTTCAGAGAGCCAATTGAGCGACGCGATGGTCTGCAGGAGGGTCTGGCCGGTCTGCTTTGCCGTGGCCAAGAGTTTGGCGATCTGGTTTTCATCCAGGAGCCGTTTGACCAGGAGGTAGTGCGGGAGAGATTCGGTGCGCACATTCGATTCTGCCGCCGCGGGGCTGCCGAGCAGGAAGTAAATTTTTTTGATGGTCTTTCCTCTGCGCAGGACGAGTTCTCCTGTGACCTGCTTTTCCAGTGCGTCGAACACCAGGGCCCCGAGAGATCGATCCGCCAGCGAGCCCTTGGTGGGTTTTCCGGGGTCGAGCAAAGAGAGCTGCTCTTCCTGTTCCACCTGGGTGGCACTCTTGTGGCGGCCCTGGCGTTCGAGCAGGCTTTGCACCCCGCGAAGCAGTTCTCGAACTTGGAATGGTTTGGCGAAAAACTCCACCTGGAGTTCCTCGCGCATCCTGTTGAGCAGGGCGGTTTCTTTGTAGATGGCCGATGTTACGATCAGGGGCACGCTCTTGCCCTGGGGCAGCTTTCGGATGGCTCTGCAGAGGGCGAAACCATCCAGCTTCGGCATGAGGAGATCCGAGATGACGATATCGGGAGCCTCTCGCTCGAACAAGCGCAACGCCTCTTCCCCATCTGCCGCCAGCAGGAGTTGGACATCCTTGTCGGCGAAATGGGGATCCTTCGTGAAGATATGTTCCAGGATGCGCCTGGTGTGTCGATCGTCTTCTGCAATGAGAATCTTGAGCGGCATGGTACCTCTTATCGGATCTCACGAGTCCTTGTCATCGGTGGTCTCGACCGGCAAAGACGGCCCTTTTTTTCTGGAGTGTGGCGTTTGGCCGCTCTGGAATCAAGAGGATTTTCCGGCTGCATCGATTGCGTCTCTTCGAGATGGTTGCGTTCGGTCCAGCTTGGCCTTGTCCGTTTGCCCCATCGACTTCGCAACGTGGCATGCAACCCATCGCCCTGGCGAAATCTCTTCGAGCTCAGGTTCTTCGATGGCGCAGCGCTGGGACTGGCCGGCCCAGGGGCACCGAGGACGGAAAGAGCAGCCCGAAGGCAGTTCGACGGGACTGGGCACGTCGCCTCTGAGCGGGGCCGACGGCCGGCGGGCGGCCAGGGTCGGTACCGCCGAAAGCAGGGCCTGGCTATACGGGTGGGCGGGAGAGGCGTGGATTTCGGACGTGGGGCCCAACTCCACGATGCGTCCCAGGTACATCACCGCGGTCCGGTCACAGAGAGCGCGGACGAGCTGGAGGTCGTGTGAGATGAACAAGAGCCCCAGGGCGCGTTCCACCTGCAGGCGGGCCAACAGGTTCACGACCTGGGCCTGGATGGATACGTCCAGCGCGGACGTGGGCTCGTCGGCCACCAGGAGTGATGGTTCGGTGGCCAGGGCTCTGGCCACTGCGGCCCGTTGTCGCTGGCCGCCGGACAGTTCGTGGGGATATCGCGATGCCGCGCTGGGATCCAGGCCCACGAGTTCGAGGAGTTCAGCGGTCCTTCGTCGCAGGTTCGATCGGTTCACGCGGGAGCGAAAAAATTCCATGGGCTCGGCCAGGCTCTGCCCAATGGTCATGCGTGGGTTGAAACTGGATCGCGGATCCTGAAAAATGATCTGGAACCGATGTCTCAGACGCCTCAGCTCCCGTTTCGAAAGTTGGGTGAGGTCCTCTCCATCCAACGAAATTTTACCATGGTCGGGCTGGTGGAGCAGCAGGATCGTGTGCGCCAAGGTGGACTTGCCGCAGCCAGATTCCCCGACGAGGCCAAGCGCTTCTCCCCGTTCGAGTGAGAAGCTCACCCCGCGGATGGCCCTCAAGCGCCGTCCGCCCGGCAAGGGAAACGAGACCGAAAGGTTGGACACAGCGAGCAGGGGGCTCGTTTGGGCCTTTGGCGACGACTGATTTGACGGATGTCGATGGTACTTGGTCATGTCCGGGCTTTTTATCATGGTCTGCGGGCCGGGTCACAGCAAAAACCACCCAAGAAGCGATCTCTGGAGCCGCCGATTCCTTCGTTGTTGCGGCAATACTCGTCTGAAGCGAAAGAGCCATTGCCTTCGATGCCATTGAAATACAAAAGGATAACAAAAGCTTTGCCCAAAAAAGCCGCGTCAACGCCCCCAGGCCAAATCCCTTGACAGGACGAGTTGTGTTGTTTATATAGCGGCGTTCTCGAAAGCTGGCCGCAAAAAACCGTGCAAAAAGCGTTGTTTGCATGCGGCTGTGAGAGTCGACTCGAGTCGCGCTGGCGTAGCTCAATCGGTAGAGCAGCTGATTTGTAATCAGCAGGTTGCGGG
>CAZIJS010000121.1:0-12949 GCA_964539505.1 uncultured Myxococcales bacterium | reverse complement strand
GTTTTCCAGCCATTTCGATGTCTTGGTTTGTGCAGCCTGGTCAGTGGGCCGGTGGGTCAACTCGGCGTTTTGGGAGATGAGGGTGATGTCAGGGGGGACGTGCGCTCCGCCCTGTCGGACTTGAGCCCTGTGACGTTGTGAATCTTGATTTGGTCGCGCTTGCCCTTCACCCTGACCGGCGGAAGGTCGACGAGTTCGAACCGGTCGTCGAGGAGCTTGGCCGTATCTTCAGAGATGAGGATCTCACCGGGTTTTGCCAGGGAACAGAGCCTGCTGGCAAGGTTTACGGGATCTCCCACTGCTGTGTATTGCATGGTCATCGATGTGCCCAGCGCACCGCAGACCACATCTCCGGTGTTGATGCCGATTCCAATGGAAATGGGCTGGAGACCTTCGGCCTGGCGGGTGCGGTTGAACTCGCGCAGCGTGCGTTGCATGGCGACGGCGCATTCAACGGCCTTGGTCGGCCCATCCGCCATGGCCACAGGGGCTCCGAACAGCCCCATGATCTCATCGCCGACGTACTTGTCGAGGGTGCCTTGATAGCGGAAGAGCACGTCCACCATGACCTCGAAGTATTCGTTGAGCATGTGGACGATTTCCTGCGCGGGCATTTGTTCCGACATGGACGTGAACCCGCGAATGTCCGCGAACAATATGGTGACCGGGCGTAGCTCGCCGCCCTGGTCGATGCGCAGTTTTCCCGAGACGATTTCATCCACGAGATTCGGTGACAGGAGCCTTTGAAGCTGCGCCCTGGTGGCGGCCTCCTGTTCGATATTGCGTGCAAGACGCGCGTTTTGAATGGCGTTGGCAGCCTGGTTGGCAATGCTGGCCAGGATCTGCAAATCTTTGTCGGTGAAGGCTCCGGTGGCGATCTGGGAGTCGAGGTGGATGATACCCAAGAGTTCGTCGTGCCAGAGCAGGGGCACGCTCATGGTGGAGCGGATCCCCTGCATGATGATCGAATGGGCGCCGGCGAACCGTGAATCCATGGAGGCATCCGACGAAAGAACGGCGGACTTGTTTTCGGTCACTTCCTTGAGGATGGTCCGCGAGAGCAGGATGTTGCCGCCCCCCGATGGCTGATCCTTGCGGTGCTTCGTGACCCTGGGCCTGAGTTCTCCGGTATCATCGTCTTGGAGGAGGATCACGCCACGGTCCGCAGGGAGCAGTTCGAAGGCCTTTGCCAGGATCTTTTCCAACAGCACATCCAGATTGACCTCGAGGCCAAGGAATCGGCCGACTTCGTAGGCCACACGGAGTCGTTCGTAGTCGCGCCGAAGGACCTCCATGTCGTAGATGTCCTTCTCTGGAAGGAACTGCTTGGCTGTCTCTGCGTCGATCTTTTGGCGGATGTGGCTCTCGAGTTCCTCGGGAGAAGAAATGGTTACCTGGGGCGCCGCCGCCTGCTCCGCATCGGTGGAGCGGAACAGGAGTCTGGTGGACCCCATGGAGATTTCGTCACCGTCTTCGAGCACCTTTTCGGTGATTCGTTCCCCCTTGATGAACGTCCCGTTGAGGCTTCCCAGGTCTCTGAGCACGAACCGACCGTCGGGAGCACGAAAGACCTGTGCGTGTTCCTTGGACACGATACGGTCCAGGATTTGGATGCTGTTGTCTGGATGCCGACCAATGGTCGCCAAGGCATCGAGTGGATATTCTCTGGGCGGATTCGCTGTGATATTGACCAGTTTCGCCATGATCCCTCTCATGAAAAATCGCCACCATGATAGGCGCAAGGCCGGTTTTCTGTAAAGCATATTTCTGCAAATAGGCTCTGAGAGTTGGTTGAGACCAACGCATATTTCTTTTACATTGAAAGGGCCACAAAGTGCGACGAGGAGGTTGCACCATGCATTTGAACTTGGGAGCGCTGTTTGCTCCGAAAGGAGGGGGGCTTTGCTTCGTGGGGGCAGGGAAGCGGTCGCTGGTTATGGCTGGTCTGGCCGGGGCGGCGATGCTGCGACGGGGCCCGCTGCGTGGGATGGTGTTCATCGCGGAAAGTCTCGGAATACGGAGGGTCGTGTTTCGTGGCAATGGGATGGTCGAGGACCTGGGAGTGACATTTTCAGGGCCGGGCACCGAAATTGTGGTGGGATCCATCGGCATGCAGCCGTGAAAGGCGGAAGAAAGACCATGTTTCAGCATCGTCTGTTTTATGCGTTTTGTCTGTCCGGCCTCTTTGCCATAGGCTTTCCAGGCAGTGCCGCGGCAACGGACTTCTATGTGGATGCGGTGCAGGGGAGCCCGTCGGGAGACGGCTCGCGGGACCATCCTTGGCAGAGCATCCAAGATGTCATCGATGTAGGGCTCATCCGGACTCAGACATGGGAGCATCTGCCATACGAGGAGGGAGATCGGCTCGTGGTCATCCATCCCGATGCTCCCGTCCAGCCGGGAGACACGATCTACCTTCGCGACGGCTATTACGGCGATTTGTTGATCCAGTCCCTCTACAACGAGGGAGACATCACCATTGCCGCGCAGCCGGGCCATCATCCCCGTCTTCGTACGATCTACGTCCAGGGCGGCGGCCACTGGGTCTTTCGCGGACTGACGATTTCTCCGAGCTTCGAAGAGCCTCTGTCGAAGACCACCATCGTCTTTTTTGAAAACCATGGTTTTCAGGGGCCTGCACAGGACATCCTTCTGGAGGATTGCCACCTCATGTCGGTTGAGGACAGCTCGGGTTGGTCGGCGCAGGATTGGAACGACTATGCCAGCAACGGGGTGCGTGCAGACGGTGATCGGATCACCATCAAAGGGTGCCACCTGCTCAACGTGGATTTTGGGATCACGCTGTCGGGAGAATACTCGGTGGCGCAGGACAACGTGATCGAGAATTTTTCAGGAGACGGGATGCGGGGCCTGGGCAACTACGAACGATTCGAGCATAACGTGGTGAAGAATTGCTACGACGTCAACGACAATCATGACGACGGATTTCAGAGCTGGTCGGTTGGACCAGACGGCGTTGGGACGGGCGAGGTGGTGGGGGTCGAACTTCTCGGAAACGTGATCATCAACTTCGAAGATCCACAGCAGCCCTTTCGGGGGACGCTTCAAGGGATCGGCTGCTTTGGGGGGATGTATGTGGACTGGGTTGTGGAAAACAACGTGATCATCGTAGACCATTACCATGGCATTTCCTTCTATGGAGCCGTGGGCTGTCGCATCGTCAACAACACGGTCTTCGATCCCACCCCGGAAAGCCCTGGACCGGCCTGGATCATGATCCACGACCACAAGGACGGCACCCCGTCTTCCGATTGCATCGTGCGCAACAACCTGGCTGTCCAGTTTGTGGGCATGGACAGTCCCGGGGTGACCTCAGACCACAATTTGATCATCGATGATCCCCTCACCTTGTTCGTCGATCCTACTGGGTACGACTTCCATTTGCTCCCCACGGCGCAGGCCATCGACGAGGGCAGTCCCGAAGATGCCCCGGCAGAGGATATCGAGGGGGTGTCTAGGCCGCAGGGGCAAGCCTGGGACATCGGCGCCTATGAGTATCACGAAGGCGAGCCTGTCTTCCCGGATGCAGGGCTGGACGGAGGCGGTCGGGATGCAGGGGGCGATGTCGATGCCTTGGATCAGGACGGCGCAAGCAGTGGCAGCGGCTCGAAATCGTCGGGCTGTGGCTGCGTCGCAGCAGGCAGGGCCCCGTTCCCCCTGCCCATTGTGTGGTTTTCGGCATTCGTTGTGTGGTTTCGATTGAAGCAAAGGCGCATTCGAAGTAAAAAGGACTCGGAAAAACCGGGTCCGTAGGGGTCCTGGGTCTTATCAGTGTCAGGCGATCGAGGCTGCGAGGTTCATGGCATCGACCAACGGAAAAGATCTGCCTCCCGATGCAGGAGATGCTCTGCCAGGGGTCGAGGAAGTCGTCATCGACGAGATCGACGACCAGGATGAGACCGTTCCACCGGAGTTTCGCGGATGCAAGGTGGTGGAGTTGCGCACGGAGAACGGCTCGGTGCTCCTCTACAAGGGGAAATCGGGGTTTACCGCCTCGGAGGAACAGGCCAAGATCCTCATTCAGGCATACCGGCTGGAAAAAGAGTCGGAAGCGGAGGCCGCACTGAGCGACCCGCAGACCCGGCCCGGGGGACAACCGGGGAAGGTGTCCGCGGTGGAGACACCTATCCCCGGTGATCTTGTCCTGCGGGTCTTGGGATACGGAGCGGACGTCCCGGAGAAACTCCAAGGAAGTCGACTCATCCAGAGGGGAAAGGAGCGTTTCTACCTGACGTTGGACGGCGAGGCCATTCCAGAAGACGTTGGTCGGGACCTTCTCGGTGTCTGGAGGGTCATGGACCAAGAAACGGCGACCCGGGAGGATTCGTCGAAAAGAGAGATCGACGGGGACCTTGGAGATGACGATGCAGGATTGCTCGAAGGCGAGCCAACGGTCACAGATGGTGGGCAAGACCTCATGGCTCGGGTCCTGGAATTGGCGGCAAAGGAGTCCGGAAAGAATGTCGCCGAGTCGGCAGGGCCTTCAATTTCGGAAGAGCAACCAGCTTCCTCGGTGAGCCGGTCCGATGCATTCGGTCAACAGTCCCATGAAGTTTTCGGTGAAAAAGCCGGTGGGGCGCAGAGCGAAGATGGTCCCACGATGGAGGCTGGTATCGAATCATCTGCCAAGGGGGAAGGGCTGGCTTCCATGAGTTCTGGTGATGCGTCGTCTGCATCTGAAACGAACGATGATTCATCGACAGACTCCAGGGAAACATCGGCGGAAGCTTCGATGGCGCCCGGCTCCGAAGGCAACCTGTCGTCTGGTCCCACGGCGTCTTCTGCGGGACAGGAGCAACCATCCGTTCACTCCTCGTCGGAACCCTTTTCCGACGAGCCGAGTAAGGATCGGCAAGAGGCTGCTCGGCCTCAGGAGGTGGCGACGGTATCTTATAGTGCCGAAGAACTCGCCAAAGCGGGGAAGGATCTTGCCGTAGCGGCTGACCTGCTGCGCCGGGACCTGGCCACATCGGTACTCAAGATCGATGAGTTGTCTCCACCCGTGGACGAGATTCGCAGGGCCTTCTGGGAAGCCGTGGCCGGGACGCATGACAAGCATATCGAGAGATTCGTGCGTCGGAGCCTGGAGATGTCGGAAGAGATCCTGTCGTCATGGAGAGGCAGCGAGGACAGAAGGAAGCGCTCCTGGATCCAGGACATGGAGTCGGGAACGCTCGTGCTGTGTGCAGTGAATCCAGTCCAGGCTCCACAGACGGATTTTCTTTCCCTGGTCACACTGGTTCGGCTGCGGTCGAAACCAGAGGCTGCAGAGAGCCGCGTCAACCGGGCTCTCGACAGGCTCCGTCGGGACCTGGCCGGGAGGTTCGGCAAGGAACTCATGTCCAAGGCCGTCATGGAGACCTTGGCGGATTTCGTGACGGGACTCATGGCCGAGGGGCGTGACAAGTCCAGGGCTGTGGAGGACTGGCTGCGGGCGAGGCTCACAGGGACGTTGAACGGAGCCTTGCAGCAGATGCGTGAGGCCGAGGGTATATCGGTCCCGGGTTTCGTGGAACGCCTTTTGGATGTTTATGGATCCATGATCGAGGAACTGGGTCGTCATTTGACGACTGTGTCTGGATAGAACCCCCTCAACGATCCTGGAATCGGGGCAAGCGGCGATATCGTCGGCAATCCTATCACTGTTTCTTGAGATGACCCCTTGCCATGGATTGGGGCCTTGACGACATCAGCGTGGGAGCCAGAGGTATCGAGGTCGGCATCTGTTTCCAGTCCAGACCTCAGGCGCGAGGGTGCCCAGGTCCCTGCTGCGGCGATAAAATCGCGTCATTCCGAAGAGCTGGTGCGTATAGGTCCTGTCGTGGAACACCGCGGTCCACCGGTGTCGGCGGAAGGATTCGTAGATGCTGCGCCTCAGATCCGCCTTTATCCGGCGATTACGTGCCTCGTCCGACGTGATGCCTTTGGCCCAGGAAGCCACGTCGTTGACTCCCATGATGTGCATGTGCCCCTGGCCCCCTGCAATGATGTTGTAGTAAGGGTGGTAGGGGACAAAGGGATTCGGCCCGAAGCTCTTGAGGAGCGCGATGAACCGGGAGGCTCGGATTCTGTCTTTCCTCGTGGGGATCATGGGCCTTGGATTGAACCAATGAAGCGGGGCCTGGAGGGCGAAGATCGCTGCCAGGAGAAGAGGGGCGAGCCTTTTGGTAGCCATGTCCGACTCTTGCCACCGAGCCTCCATGGTGGAAGCCAAGACAGCGCCTGCCGCCATGGCGGGGAAGAAAACGCCGGGGATGTTGGCGTTTTTGTATGCACCCTGGGTAGCCGATCCTACTGCTGCCGCGGCCAGGCCCGCCAACGCCGCCAGGATCCAGAACAAGATGTCTGCATCGAGACGTTTTTTCCATGTCAAAAAGCCAGCTCCAGACAGGAGAGTGACCCATATGGGCCACTGGTTTGTCAGGATGGCCATTGGGGTCTTGGGCCAGATGCGATTCCAAAAGACAGGGTGGGACTGGTGGAGTTTGTAGATGTAGATCCAAAACCAGCCTTCCGTCAGGTGATTGGCGAGCAGGACCAAGAGGACTGCGGGGACTGCCGTGAGCAGTCCGAACCAGAGTGCCCTGCGCCAGCGACCTGTGAGCAGTAAGCCGATACCCGCTGCCAGGGCCATGGGCCCTGCGGTCTGTTTCGTGAAAAATGCCGCAACCATGAGGGCCGAAGCGGATGCGACACGGACAAGGTTTTCTTCTTTTCCCG
The DNA here is from genome assembly GCA_964539505.1 of uncultured Myxococcales bacterium. Classification (GTDB taxonomy): domain Bacteria; phylum Myxococcota_A; class Polyangia; order HGW-17; family SLPX01; genus CAZIJS01. Next base: position 6,208 of record CAZIJS010000121.1, on the reverse strand, counting down.
TGAGCAGCACCAGACTCCAGGCCGTAAAACCCAACCAGAGCGAGTCGTTGCGGACCAAATCATACCAGGATCCGCAAAAGGGGAAGGCCATGGCCACTGCTGCCGCTGCCAGGAGTCCGGCTGCGGCGGCAGCCAGGCGGTCTGTGGTGCGCTGCCAGGCTGCCGCAAGGATGGCTGCCAAAGCTGCGGTAAACCCGATGATGGACAGAAGTCTTCCCAGCACATAGGAAAGACCCACGACCTGTCCCATGATGGCGAGCAAGGCTGGATAGAGCGGCGTGTAGAGAAAGCTGACGAAGTTTACCGAAGGAGGGGCATAGAGCGCTTGCCCATGCATGATGCGATGAGCATGCACGAGCATCCCTCCTTCCATCCATTCGATGTCGAGGGGATAGGTCAACCTGGCGAAGAAGATCCAATAGAGCTGGGCCAATGCCCCGGTGCCGATGGACAGGGCTCCCAGCAGGATCCACCTCAGCCATCCACGGTACTTAGGGCTGGATGGTGGCGTCGAAGGCGAAATGTCTTGCACTGATGTCATTGGTCCAGATCTCGAAACGGATGCGTTGTTTCTTTCCTCTCCATCGCGACGTGTCGAGCGACGTGATGCGCCATCCGACAGTTCTGTGTGTGATCTCCTCCAATGGCGTCTCGCCTACCAGGATGCGCAGGTGCACCTTCGCCTTGCCCCCGGTTCCAGTCTTCAGGATACCGTGGTCGATGACCATTCGGCGACCCATGGTCACGGATGGGTACTCGATGATGAGCTTGGCGTCGCGGTAGGGGTGGGCCCAGAGGCCCCGGTGGTTCTTGAGCCCCCACTCTTCGGCAATGGGCCCTACGTACTGATGCGCCTTCTTGCCGCAGATGTAGCGGCCGTCCAGGAACCAGCGGCAGGGTTTGTTGCCCGATGGTCCTTCCAGCCATACCCTGGCCCTGGACAGGTCCCATGTCAGGCTCCTTCCGCGAGACGACAGGTCGGGAAGGAAAGCCCATTTGACCAGGACTGTTGCCAGGATCAGTCCTGCCAGTACCCAGACCGTCCAGAGAGCTGGCCGTTTCAGCCTGGTGATCCTGGTCCACAGCGGCAAGACTTTGGGTGATCCGAGAGCCACCAGGGACAAAAAGACCAGGACGAGCAGGGCCAGCAGGCTCGATGCTTTGCCGAGAATATCGCCGGCAGTCTGTCGGAAATCGAATTCAACCAGGCCGTTGTGGACCGTGACGGACATGAGTCCTTTGACATGGGGAGCGAGGTCGTCTGTTTGAGAGATGGAAAGCAGTCGTCCGTTTTGCCTGGCCCGCCAATTGGGATACCGCGGGACATGGAGCACGAGTTTGGCGGGCTGGGCCAGGCCGGAAATGCGCAGGGTGATGTGTTCGTCTTCGAATCGGAGCACCTCGACCTTCCCAGGCGCCGAGAGTGTTGCGAGACTCCATCGATAGTCTGGATTTTCATAGAGTGTCACCCCGGCTTCTTTGCCCAGCAACGTCCAGTTGCGTGCCGCAGCAGGAGGTGGCCTGTCGGCAACCAGGAAGCGGACTGCCAGGACGTGGAAGTCCATTTTCGTGGTGGGAACGTCGCCTGGTTGGGCATGGGCCCGATAGCGATAGGTCTCTGCTGGGATAAATGAGCACTTGACCTGGGGAAGATGAGACAGCACCGGTCCTGCGGCCAGCTTGTGGTCGTTGAACTGGGACCAATAGGCGACCCGAAAGAAACCCCTGGGATCGGCCTGCGCCCGGTTCTTGGCTCGGTCCAACAGGTGTCGCAAGGCTCTGCGCCATCTTGGCTTGTCCTGGGTGGTCTCCATGGTAGTCAGGGGCGCAAGGCGTGTCGAGATCCAGCCCGTCAAGACCGGCGTAATCAGCGGCGCAATGGCTGCAGCGGCAAGCAGACCGGCCCAAGTCGGATGGGCGGAAGGATTCGGAGGCCGGAAGGGGGGCGTGGGGCCCCCGTCCCCCTCTTTGGGAATCCCAACCAGTATGCGCTGCACCAGAAAGCCCGCTCCCAGGGCGACAAAAACCTTGAGGAACATGACGAACCGCTCAAACTGCACGTGCCGGATAGATGGCAGGATGCGTTCGATGCCGCTGGCTGCGTAGATCGTGATCGAAGAAACCGCGAGAAGGACGGCGGCGACGAGTGCGGCCAGTCGGCCCTTGGGACGACCCTCGATGGTCATCCAGACCAGCCCGGTCACGCCCAAGACGAGAATCCAGGGGTCTGTATTCTGATAGAGGTTGGCTGTGACGAGTCCCTGACCTATCTGGGGCAGGGATTTCCACAGATCGCTGACATGGATAGAATACCTTGGGGCATCGAGGAGAAAGGGGACGAGCCACAGGCCGGCCAGGGCAGCACCCAACACACCGGTTCCCGGAATGCTGAGCCAGACCAGGGGACCGGCACCAGTGGTCATGCCGTAGAGGACCGCCAGCGGGATGGCGAGCAGGGCGAACAGCAGCATCATGGGATGGGCGAGCAGACCCAGTGCGAGCCACAGAGAGGCCCAGATCGTGTCCTTGAGATTCGGATGCAGAGCCAACCTTGCGACACGTTCCACGAAGAGGAATCCAAAGGCCATGCTCAGTGCCAGTGGCCAAACCCCGAACTGGATGGTAAAAATCCATCCTCCCTGTCGAAAGCCTCCCATGTCTGTCAGCACTGCCAGACCAGCCAGCAGGCCGGCAATGGGACCGAAGAGTCGCCGTCCCACCCAGTAGATGCTCAGGCTGATGAAGAGGAGCACTGCGAGCAGGCCATAGGCATAGCTGGCATCCCATGAGATGTGGCCCAAACCCAGGAAGTGCACCAGCGCAATCCAGAGACTGCCGAGGATTGGATAGAGATGCCCTGCCGGATAGCCGGCCCCAGCCAAGGTCGTCCAGCCCATGAGTCGCCCCGAGGAGAGCATGCGCGAGCCCATGACATAGGCATTGTATTCGTGGACCTGGTGGTCTCCCGTGAGCGGCATGGCTCCACGCAACAACGGGGAGTAGACCACGAGGGTGGCGATGGCCAACAGCGTGGGCGCCCAGCCCTCTGACAGGAGGATACCCCATATGCGTGGTCGCTGGTTGTGGTCCCAGTCCATTTTTTCCCGGACAAGTCTGGTCAGAGAGACTCCTGTCACGAGGACCGTGACGGTGCCAAGATACTGCACTGGGTAGGAGCAACCACACAAGATGGCGGCAGCGCCCAACAAGAGACCTGCTGCGATTGCCACGCCGTCGAACCAGGTCGGCCTGGTTTTCCAAGAATCGAGCATTGTCTCAAGGGTCTTCATGTTCGATGTGTGTAGGGCTCGATGCCAATGGTTGCGCCAGTTTTTCAAGTTTTTGGCATTGGTACCAAATTTTTCCTACGCTCCAAAGATGATGCTATACTTTTAGACCATGCCGCTTGACGTGCCAAGAGCCTTAGATGAACTCGAAGAGCGGATCGACAAGCTCAAGGTCCGCTACGAGCAATATTTTCTCGGGATCGAACCCCGCGAACCCGTGCAGGAGAGGCGTGTGGTGGAGCGGGCGATTCGGTTCCTTCGGAGTCAGGTAATCAGTAACACGGCGCTCAAGTTTCGGTTCCATGCATTGATCCAGAGGTTTACGACCCATAAGACATATTGGGACAGGGTGCAACGTCAGATTGAAGAGGGGACCTATCGCCGGGATCTGCAGCGCATTCAGCGCCGCCTCAAGAAGCGGGGAATCGATGCCTCGGATTTGTTGGCCGCCAGGACTGCGAGCGAGGTGGAGTCGGTCTTGGCTCGGCATCTGGGCTTGGACGCTGCAGGCCGGGAGTTGAGCAGTCAGCGTGGCCGTGGTTTTGTGGGAAAGGAAGGCGGGATCACCACGAAGGCGCAGGGGGGCTCGCAGAGACAGTCTGGTCCTCCACCGATTCCAGGGCGTGAATCTGATTCTCCATTGGACGAAGAACGGCTCAGGAGACTGCACCGTACGCTGCTGGAGGCAAGACGCAAGACGGGCCAGGCGGTGGAAGGATTGACTCTGGACAAGCTCGCATCGACTCTCGCCAAGCAGGTCCCAAGGATCAAGGCCGCCACAGGGGCCAAGGAGATTGAGTTTTCCGTGGAGATCTCTCAGGGCAAGGCCAAACTCAAGGCGATTCCCAAGAAGTAGCCCGGTGCGGGGTCATCGCGAGACACCAGGTGTCTTGTGTTGTATGGTGCTCAGGAGAAGAGCCAGAAGGGGGCGGGTGCTCTCGGCATCCAGACTGCAAATGGCCAGGTCCGCAGTCCGTTCCAGGAGTCGTCTTTCCGTGATGTCGGTGAGCCGGTCGATTTTGTTGTAGATGGTCAATCGGGGTTTGTCCGTCAGGCCCATTTGGCCCAGGATTGTTTCCACTGCTTCCCGTTTCTTTTCCCTGTTGGGGTCTGACGCATCCACGAGGTGCAGGAGGAAATCCGCTTCGGAGATTTCTTCGAGTGTGGCACGAAATGCTTTGGCCAGGTCACCGGGAAGCTCGTCGATGAACCCTACTGTATCAGTCAAGACGATTTCGCGGTTTCTGGGGAACCTGAGCCTCCTGCTCGTGGGATCTAGCGTCGCAAAGAGTCGATCCTCGGTGAGCACCGTTGCGTTGGTGAGGGTGTTGAGCAGGGTGGATTTTCCTGCATTGGTGTATCCCACCAAGGCCACTACGGGGACTCCCTTTGCCTGGCGGCGTTTTCGGCGAAGCGAGCGTTGCCGAGAGAGCCGATCGATCTGTTTTTCCAGGTCGGCGATGCGTTGCCTCGCGCGTCGCCGGTTGATTTCCAGCTTGGTTTCACCCGGCCCGCGGCCGCCGATGCCTCCAGTCAGGCGGCTCATCATCGTGTTTTTTGCTACGAGTCTCGGAAGGGCATACTTGAGCTGCGCCAGTTCCACTTGGATCTTGCCGGCCCCTGTGTGAGCCCTCTGGGCGAAGATGTCGAGAATCAACATGGTCCGGTCGATGACCTTGATGTCCGTCAGGTCCGTGATGGCTCGTGCCTGGGCCGGCTTGAGATCCGGATCGAAAACCAAGGTGTCTGCACTCAGTTGCATGGCCGAAACGAGGACATCCTCCAGTTTTCCCCGACCGACGACATACTTGGGGTCGGGCGCTGCCCGTCGCTGCAAGAAAACATCCACGATGGTCATGCCAGCCGTTTCAGACAGCTCCTTGATTTCGGCCACGCGCGTCTCCATTTCTATTTTGGAAAGACTGCTCACGTGGACCAGGATGCCCCTGGTTCTCCCTTCAGCGGTTTCCACGGTCCGAGATGCCGTCCGGGCGAACTCTTCTTCGATACTCCGAATGGTTTCAGCAAAGTCCAGATCCAGTTTTGCCAACGGAACCGGGCCGATGGTTCGCAGGTCCGACGCAGCTCCTGCAGGGAGGAGATGGGCCACTTCGATGGTGAGGGGGCTGCGGTCCTCTCGACGCCAAAGGGCTGCCACCAGATCGAGTCGGAGCAGCACGAGGTCTGCGAGATCGTCGCGGGAAAGCGCTTCGGCCTGCAGATGCGTGTGGATCAGTCTCAGGCCGCGGAATCGTCCACGCCCGGCGCGCAGGCGGCCAAAATCCGGGAGGAAGATACCAGAGGCGTCGCCAACGAATACATGTTCCACCTGTCCCCTCCGGTCCACGAGAAGTCCCACTTGGCGCCCAATTTCGAAGGACAGGTCCCAGATCCGGGCCGCCAGGTCCGGCGTGACGATATCCCTGGAAGGAATCTTTCTCCGGTAGAGGCGCGTGAGGGCCTTGAGGTGATGGGCTTTGAGCCCGGACCGGTTGCCAGTGACAGTGGGCAGAGCTAAAACCTCCTCGATGGCAGCCTGGTCTGCGACCATGGCCCAGTCAAAGTTGTTGGCGTAGCATGCCTCACGGCATGCGTCTGGGCTGCTTATGGTTCGGAGCGAAACTGTTCTTCGAGCAGGGTAATGGCCACAGCCAGGGCTTTTTTCGTCTTGCCGACAATCCTTTCGTTGTCCTCGGCCAGGCTTTGGAATGCAGCGACTTTCGTTTCGGCCTCAGAAAGCTTGTTTTGAAGCATTTCGGCGTGCTGCCTGCTTTCAGTCAACTGATTGTCGATATCCTGGGCTCTGGCTCGAACCCCCCGAATTTCGTCCTCCAGGCCGGCAATTTTGTCTCGCAGTTCGCCGATCTCAGACTGGTATCGCTCCACCATCTCGGCTTTTTTCGATTCGAACGATTCAGCCT
>CAZIJS010000120.1:0-13044 GCA_964539505.1 uncultured Myxococcales bacterium | reverse complement strand
TTGATGGATCGATTTCGGTTGAGTCCCAGGACGTGCCGCCCTGTCTGCTCGGTGGAGCCCCGGCGGCCGAGGGGCCGCTCTGGCTCTCTGTGGGCTCGCTCGACGACCAGGGCCGTCTCCTGCCGGACCGTTTCGTAGAGGACTATGTGCGCCAAGCCTACCGGGTCTGGTCGGCTCGCTGCGACGACTGTCCCGCCAGGGGCGACTGTGCCGGCCTGCCCATCCAGGTGGCTCGGCGATACGGGCTCTCCATCTTGGATCCCAGTGCCATGAGAGATGTCGTTGGGTCTGGGGATTTTTTCAAATAATCGATCGCCTACCACTGCACCTGCACAGGCCTGTTGGCGCTCGTGGTGCTCCCGTCTCCGAGCTGACCCCTGGCGTTCAAACCCCAGCACCAGACCATGCCCTGGCCGTCGATTGCACAACTGTGCTCACCCCCAGCGCTCACTGCCGCTACGCTGCTCACGTCCACCACTGCCACTGGGCTGTGCGCATCGCTGTTGTCCCCGCTCCCCAGTTGGCCCCACACACCCTGTCCCCAGCACCAGGCAGCGCCCTGGCTGTCTACCGCGCAGCTATGCGACCCGCCCGCGGACACTGACGCCGTGGACTGGAGGTCGGTTACTGACACCGGCACCGTGGACTGGTTCGTGTTGCCGATCCCGAGCTGGCCGAAGCTGTTTTCACCCCAGCAGTAGAGCAGGTGCGAGCTGGTTACCGCGCATGTGTGTGCACCCCCTGCTGCCATCTGGGAGGCTGTCCCAGCCATCCCGGAAATCTCAGTTCCCACGCCAGGCTGGTGGTTCTCATCTCCGTCTCCCATCTGGCCTGAGTCATCCGAACCCCAGCACCAGGGCGAGGCGTTGCGACCCACCGCACAGGTGTGTTGATCCCCGGCCGTCACCTGGACCACCGCAGATGGGCTCGGCACGGGCTGGGGCGTTTCCTCGCCCAGACTCGTGTTGCCCAAACCGAGCTGGCCGGCTCTGTTGTCCCCCCAGCAATACAAATCGTCGTCGGAGGTGACCGCGCAACTGTGCGCCCCTCCTGCTGAGGCTGACACAATCGTCGCACTTGCCACGTCCACCAGCGTTGGCGTGGGCTCGTTGCCCCCTGCGTTCCCGTTGCCAATCTGTCCTGACGTATTCGCTCCCCAGCAGTACAGTTCCCCGTTTGTCGTCACTGCGCAGGTGTGGTCTGCTCCGCAGGTGATGCTCTCCACTCCCGTCAGACCCTCCACTGGCACCGGCATGAGACTCTGTCCTCCCGCTGTCCCTGTCCCGAGCTGTCCAGACCTGTTCGACCCCCAGCACCAGGCCGTCCCGTCTGCCAGCACCACGCAGCTATGAGCACCCCCCGCACACACAGACACCGCTCCACAGTCCATCGCGCAGTTGTCCGCCGTTTCCCCAAGATCCATCGAACAAACCTGGTCGCCGCATGTCCAGCAGCCCGTCACGTCGTATCCCAGACAGTCCCCTGTGCAGGCCAGGCTCCCACCACTGTAACCCTCCATGTCTTCGCAGCTCGCTCCCCCGAGATCCCCCCCGTCACACACTTCAGGGCCTTCTACTGTCCCGTTGCCGCATTCGTAACACCCCGTCGTGTCGTATCCCTGGCAGCTCTCGTTGCACCGCAACTGCCCCTCGCTCATCCCTGCCTCGCTCTGGCAGGTCGCCTGCCCCAGTTCAGAGCCGTCGCAGCTCTCCCCTTCGTCGAGCACTCCGTTGCCACATGCCCCGCTGCAGGCCCCGGTCTCCTCGTTGCAATAGGGAGACGTATGACTGATTGCCTCGCATTCGCTCGACGCTTTGCAGCCCCGACACTCGTGCGTCCCTTCGTCACAAATCGGCTTCGTCTCGTCATGGCAGTCCTGCCAACTCTCGCAGCTCTCCACTGCACCGTCTCCTCCATCCACCACACCCCCGTCGTCTGCCACGCACCGGTCCCCCTCACAGTGGTAGCCGGAAGCACAGTCATCATTGCTCTTGCAGGTTGCTTCGTCGTGACAGCCCGACTGCCAGGTCACAAGCCCCAACGTCATGCCTGCCGCCACAGCCCATCTCGCCCACCTTCGTATTCCTTGCACCATGCCATCCCTCCTGCAGTCTCCAGGGCCAAAACAGACCGCCTTCCTGGCTTTGCGCCAGGCCCCAATACCCCAGCTCTCCTCTCCCAGCCCGCCGGCCCCTTGGAGCAAAAAACTTCGTCCTCCCCCTTCTGCCCCAGACCCCCTCCCAAGTCTACCACTGCACCTGCACAGGCCTGTTGGCGCTCGTGGTGCTCCCGTCTCCGAGCTGACCCCTGGCGTTCAAACCCCAGCACCAGACCATGCCCTGGCCGTCGATTGCACAACTGTGCTCACCCCCAGCGCTCACTGCCGCTACGCTGCTCACGTCCACCACTGCCACTGGGCTGTGCGCATCGCTGTTGTCCCCGCTCCCCAGTTGGCCCCACACACCCTGTCCCCAGCACCAGGCAGCGCCCTGGCTGTCTACCGCGCAGCTATGCGACCCGCCCGCGGACACTGACGCCGTGGACTGGAGGTCGGTTACTGACACCGGCACCGTGGACTGGTTCGTGTTGCCGATCCCGAGCTGGCCGAAGCTGTTTTCACCCCAGCAGTAGAGCAGGTGCGAGCTGGTTACCGCGCATGTGTGTGCACCCCCTGCTGCCATCTGGGAGGCTGTCCCAGCCATCCCGGAAATCTCAGTTCCCACGCCAGGCTGGTGGTTCTCATCTCCGTCTCCCATCTGGCCTGAGTCATCCGAACCCCAGCACCAGGGCGAGGCGTTGCGACCCACCGCACAGGTGTGTTGATCCCCGGCCGTCACCTGGACCACCGCAGATGGGCTCGGCACGGGCTGGGGCGTTTCCTCGCCCAGACTCGTGTTGCCCAAACCGAGCTGGCCGGCTCTGTTGTCCCCCCAGCAATACAAATCGTCGTCGGAGGTGACCGCGCAACTGTGCGCCCCTCCTGCTGAGGCTGACACAATCGTCGCACTTGCCACGTCCACCAGCGTTGGCGTGGGCTCGTTGCCCCCTGCGTTCCCGTTGCCAATCTGTCCTGACGTATTCGCTCCCCAGCAGTACAGTTCCCCGTTTGTCGTCACTGCGCAGGTGTGGTCTGCTCCGCAGGTGATGCTCTCCACTCCCGTCAGACCCTCCACTGGCACCGGCATGAGACTCTGTCCTCCCGCTGTCCCTGTCCCGAGCTGTCCAGACCTGTTCGACCCCCAGCACCAGGCCGTCCCGTCTGCCAGCACCACGCAGCTATGAGCACCCCCCGCACACACAGACACCGCTCCACAGTCCATCGCGCAGTTGTCCGCCGTTTCCCCAAGATCCATCGAACAAACCTGGTCGCCGCATGTCCAGCAGCCCGTCACGTCGTATCCCAGACAGTCCCCTGTGCAGGCCAGGCTCCCACCACTGTAACCCTCCATGTCTTCGCAGCTCGCTCCCCCGAGATCCCCCCCGTCACACACTTCAGGGCCTTCTACTGTCCCGTTGCCGCATTCGTAACACCCCGTCGTGTCGTATCCCTGGCAGCTCTCGTTGCACCGCAACTGCCCCTCGCTCATCCCTGCCTCGCTCTGGCAGGTCGCCTGCCCCAGTTCAGAGCCGTCGCAGCTCTCCCCTTCGTCGAGCACTCCGTTGCCACATGCCCCGCTGCAGGCCCCGGTCTCCTCGTTGCAATAGGGAGACGTATGACTGATTGCCTCGCATTCGCTCGACGCTTTGCAGCCCCGACACTCGTGCGTCCCTTCGTCACAAATCGGCTTCGTCTCGTCATGGCAGTCCTGCCAACTCTCGCAGCTCTCCACTGCACCGTCTCCTCCATCCACCACACCCCCGTCGTCTGCCACGCACCGGTCCCCCTCACAGTGGTAGCCGTCGTCGCAGTCGTCGTTGTTTCGGCAATAGGGCTCTGTCTTCATGCAGGCCTGCAGGCCCCCGGACAGGGCCAGGCCTGCAGCCAGCACCAGCACCAGAGTCAGCCAGGACATGGGCGCTGTTCGTGACAAGGGAGCCGAAGGGGAAAAACGATCCGTCAGCAAGAGGCGAGGGAAGAGTCCGCCTGTCTGGCCATGGTTCCCCCGGCCGGCGCGAGGTAGGGAATGGTACGCTCTTGCTGCGTGGGTATCTGCCACCATGCAATGGTCCTGGTGGGTCTTTGTGCGGATCATGACAACCTCCTCGAATGGTTCCTGCGAATCGACTCTGCCCTCCCCGTGCCTTGTCCGGATGTGAACGAAAATTCCTGCGAGGCCCGGGTATCCCGGCCCTGTCCGGTGGCACAGATGTCTCGAAACGAGCTGTTCTTCGCGTTCTTGTTCGCGTTCTTGGTGCTCCGTTGGTGCCTTCCTGCGCCCGGCACAACTCGGCCGGTACGTCTGGCACCCGTACATCTGGCCTGAAACGATACCTAGGTGGGCACGTACTGTCCAGGCGGAAATTGGCTTGATGGCTTGATGTCTGGACGTGATGGAGTCGTTGTCTCCTGGTCTCGCGGTGTTGCGGTGTCCTTTCTGGCTCTGTTGTTCAGTGGGGAGATTGTTCAGTGGGGAGATTGTTCTGTGGGGAGATTGTTCTCTGGGGGGGTGTTCAGTAGGGCGACTGTTCAGTGGGGAGATTGTTCAGTGGGGTAATTGTTCTGTGGAAGCTGTTGGCCGACAGCAGCGATTGCGGACCAGTGGGCAGAGGGGCAGAGGGGCAGAGGATTGCGGATCCATTTCCTCGGGCGGATCTGGCTGTGTGGTGACCTGGTTTGCGTCTCAGTGACGTCCTGGCTGTTTTGCGACCTGGGCCAGGACCGCGTCGAGTGGGTCTGGGACGGGCCGGGCCAGGGCGATGACCTGGTAGGCAAAAGGGCCGGGAGCCAGGCGTCCCAGATTGTAGGAAAGCTTGCGCAGGATGTCGTCTAATCCCAGGCGGTCCAGGCCCGGCAGGATTTCTTCGACCGGCAGGGCTGCTGCGTCGAGGTGGAAGACTTCGAAGCCGGCATCGGCCAGGAGCCTGGTGAAGGTCTCCGGGGTGAAGAGGCGCAGGTGGGTCCGGTCCAGCAGGCCTCTCGGTGTGTAGGAGAATCGGCCTGCGAGCAGCGACAGGCGCATGAACCAGTGGGACACGTTTCCCGTGCCGGCCAGGAGGGTTCCGCCGGGCCGGAGCAGGCTGCGCAGACCGGTGAGGAAGGCCTGGGGGTCGGCCAGGTGCTCGATGCTGTCGGGCGCCAGGACCCAGTCGTAGCGACGGCCCTCGGCCAGGCGGGCCGCGTCGGTGGGCTCGCCGGTCCAGACGCTGTCGGCGTTGTCGCGTGCCAGGGCGCCGGGACGGGGATCGATGCAGTCCACCCGGCAGCCTCGGCGGGTCAGCAAGGCGGTGAGGGCACCCTCGCCGCACCCCACTTCCAGGACATGGGATCCTTCCGGCAGCATGGAGGCGATGCGTTCGTGTAGCTCGTAGCTTTCCAGCCTGGCGCGCCTCGGGCCCGGGAGATCGTATTCTGGATGGTGGGACAGGCCGATGCTGTGGAGCTTGTACTCCAGCACGGAGCGGACCACGTTCCGGGCGTAGGCCAGGCCATCGACGTGGCAGACTTCGTCTCCGTAGTGAGTTGGGATGGGCACCTCTTCGATCCGGTACCCTGCCGCCAGGAACTGGAGGAGGATCTGGGTGTCGAAATGGAAGTCGTCGGTGTTGCGCTCGAAGGGCAGGGCGGCCATGGCTCTCAGGTCGTAGACCCGGTAGCCCGTGTGGTACTCGCTCATGGCCTGGCCGAGCAACAGGTTGGCAAAGGTGGTCAGCACCCGGTTGCCCGCATATTTGTAGAGGGGCATGCCCCCCTCGATGGCGGAAGACCGACTCCACATGCGCGATCCGAGCACGGCATGGGCTCGGCCTGCCAGGGCCGGCTCCAGGAGGCTGGACATGACCTCGGGGGCGTACTGGCCGTCTCCGTGCAGCAGGACAGCGTGGCTGTGGCCCCGGTGGATTCCATAGCGGTAGGCGACCTTCTGGTTGCCGCCGTAGCCGAGGTTGACCGGATTTTTGACCAGGGTCAGCTTGTCGCGCACAAGGGGATTTCCGGCGGCCTTGGCCTGCTTGTAGGCCAGCGCCCGCTGGTGGGTGGCGTCCTTGCTGGCATCGTCGAACAGGCAGACTTCGGCCACCTGCTCCCAGGTTTCCTGCGGGATCCTGTCCAGGACCCATTCGATGGTCTGTTCGGCCTCGTAGGCCAGGATGGCCACCAGGATGCTCGGTTCGCCATCCCGGCCGCGTTGCCGGCCTTCCGCCTCGCGGTCCTTCGCCTGCCGGCCCTGTTTGCTCGCCTCGTTGCGTTTCTTGGCGGTTGTCCGTGATGGTCCGCGCTGCGGACCTTTTGGGCTCGGGGGCTTTGAATGCCGGTTGTCTGTGGCAGTGCCCCTGTCCCTGGAGTCTGTTGGGTGCTGCCCGCCAGGCCGTCTTCCAGGCTGTCTTCCAGGCGTCCTGTCCGGCTGTCTTCCAGGCGTCCTGTCCGGCTGTCTTCCAGGCTGTTTGCCAGGCTGCCTTCCAGGCTGTTTTCTAGGCTGCCTGTCATGGGATTCCGAGTCGTTTCTGCTCACGAGTTGCCCCCCTCCCCGAAGATGCGGCCTACCATTGTCGCCAGGTCCTGGCGATGGGCCTCGAAGGCCCCTGCCAAAGAGGCCATGGACCGCGCCCTGGCCAGGTTGTGGGCCCTGCGGCTGGGGTATTTCGTTGCGTCCCAGCCGAAATAGGTATCTTCGATCACGTCGCGGGTAAAGCGACTGGCCAGCTCCCATGTGATGACTGCCGGCGCGTCGGGCAGCAAGGCCAGTTCATCTTGTGTGAGCTGGAGTCCGGCCTCGGCCCATCCTGCCAATGCTTCTTCCACCACATCCAGTCGCACGCCGCGGCTGTCGTCCTCGGGCCCTGCCATGGCCCAGGACCGCAGGGCGTCACCCAGGTCCACCAGGATGCTGTGGGGACCGCAGGTGTCCATGTCCAGGACGGCGAAGGCCTCGCCGTTGCGGAACAGCAGGTTGGTGATCTTGGGATCGCCGTGTACGATCCATCGCGGCAGGTGCCCTGGAAGGGAGAGCCGGCGCCCTGCCTCGATGCATGAGCGACCCAGGGCTTCGACTTCGCCGGCCCAATCCAGTTCGCCGGTCGGATCACCTTCGCCGGCCCAACCGAGCTTGTCGTCGCGGTCTGTTGCTGCGTCCCACCGGCGGCCCGCTTGTGTCATGCGGTCCAGGGCCGCCTCGAGTGCCTTTAAGTGAAATGCCGTGTCGTGCAGGGGATGGCTGCTTTGGAATTCGTAGGGGATGTCGCGCATGGCCTGGTAGAAACGGCCGAACAGCGCCGCCGCCTGCCTTGCCTGGTGCGGCTGGACGATGGCCTGGAGGGTTTCGCCTTGCAGCCAGGTGGCCAGGCGCCATCTGCGACCCGAGGCTTCGGTCCAGGATCGTGACGTTCGTTTCGTGGGCCTGGGCCTGGGTGCTGCCAGGCCTTTGGCGGCCAGGTGATGACAGACTGCCTCCCAGTCGGACAGGATTTCGTCGGTTGCCAGCTTGGGATGGAGGGCCTGGAGGCAGAAGGTGCCCTGGTGGGATACGACCCGGAAGGTTGCATGGATGAGCCCGCCTGACACTGGTGTGACGGACTGGATCGATCCCAGGTCCCAGGCTTGGAGTGCTGCTTCAGCCTGAGCGATCTGTCGATTTGGGCGGTTTTCGTCGCTGCTCACCAGTCCATCAGTCCAAGGGCCCAACGACCTTTTCCACGGCTTCGAGAATGGTGCCCTCTCGAACCAGCTTCGCCATGGCGTTGACGTCGTCGTAGGTGGGCCTGTCTTCCGCCATGAAGGCCACATGCTCGCGGATCACGTCGTAGGCGGCCTGGCATCCCGGCGAGGGCTTGGCCGGCTTGCGCAGGTCGAAGGCCTGGGCCGCGGCCATCATCTCGATGCCCAGGACCGCGCTGATGTGTTCCATGATTTTCCTGGTTTTGAGCGCCGTGGTCATGCCCATGGACACGAAGTCTTCCTGGTCGGCCGCTGCTGGGATGGAGCCGATGGCAGCCGGAGTGGACAGGACGCGGCATTCGGCCACCAGGGAACCGGCGGTGTACTGGGTGAGCATGAGCCCGGAGAACATGCCTCCGCGCTCGATGAGGAAGCCGGGCAGTCCCGCCGACAGGGCCGGGTTCATGAGCCGATTGAGGCGCCGTTCCGAAAGGACCGCCACGGTGGTCAGGGCTGTGCCCAGAAACTCCAGGGCGAAGGCCATGGGCGTGCCCTGGAAGTTGGCGCCGGTGATCACCTTTTTGTCTTCCGGGAAGAAGAGCGGGTTGTCACCCACACCGTTTAGCTCCGTGGTAAACATCTGTTCGGCGAAATCATAGGTGTCGCGCGCCGATCCCACGACCTGGGGCGTGGAGCGCAGGGAATAGGCGTCTTGGACGCGTTTTCCCGGTCGTTCGAGCAGCTCGCTGCCCTCGGTGATCTTGCGGATGTTTGCGGCACAGACCACCGGCCCCTTGTAGCCACGGGCCTTGTGGAGCCGCTCGTCGAAGGCCAGCATGTTTGCGTTGAGGGCTTCGAGGCTCATGGCCGCGGCGATTTCCGAGGCGCGCAGCCAGCGGCGTGCGTCGTTGAGCAACAGGCTGCCCATACCCGTGATCACGTTCGAGCCGTTGATGGTGGCCAGCCCGTCTCGGGCCTGGAACACGATGGTGGGGATGCCGGCCCGCTTCATGGCCTCTGCGCCTGGCAACCGCTCGCCTTTGTAGTAGGCCTCACCTTCGCCCATGAGCACCAGCGCCATCTGGGACATGGGAGACAGGTCCCCGCTGGCGCCCACCGAACCCCGTTCGAACACCACGGGGGTCACGCCCTTGTTGAGCATTTCCACCAGGGTCTTGGTCACCAGGGGCCGCAGCCCGGAGCGCCCGTTGCAATGCACGTTGATGCGCGAGGTCATGGCAGCCCGGACCACCTCTTCGGCAAAGGGCTCACCGTAGCCCGCCGCATGAGAGTAGATGAGGTATTTCTGGAACTGCTGGGTCTGTTCCTCGTCGAGCACCACTTCGGAGAATTCGCCGATGCCCGTGGTCACGCCGTACATGACCTCGCGGGCCTGGATTTTTTCTTCGAGCATGGCGCGGCAGGTCTCGATGCGCTTCCAGGCGTCTTCGGCCACGTCCACCGGCACGCGGCGGCGCGCCACCTGTTCCACCTGTTCCACGGTGAGGCTGTTTCCATCCAAGACGACTGTCATGACTCCTCCTCTTGGGCCGCGCTGCCAGGCCGTGACAGGCCCTGAAGCGGGCTGTTGCTCCCGGCCGTTGGGCGCGATTCCAGAGACAGGGGCCCTGGCCGGGAAACCAGGTCTGGTCCGATTGAATTTTCCTACCACTACCCTAACGAAAGGCCCTTGTCCAGACTCCGAAACCGCCCCTGTCCAGACAGTGAAAGGCCCCTGACCAGACTGTGAGGAAACGCGCTTGTCGAGACTGTGAAAGGCCCCTGACCAGACTGTGAGGAAACGCGCTTGTCGAGACTGTGAAAGGCCCCTGTCCAGAAAGTGGAGAAGCACGCCCGTCCGGGCTGTGGAACGCGCTCCTCCAGATCGAAGAACGTATTTGTTCCGTCCGGGACCAGGCCTGGTCCGAACCGGGACTGCCCTTTGTCTCGACTGACATGTGTCTTCTCTCGAAGTCGAATCCGGGGACCTGGGATCCGTCTCGCAGGCAGTGATGCGGAGCCGGGCCTGCATGTGTGACGAAGCCCCTTGGTCGATGGTTCTTCGATATCCTCGTCTGACGGGCCACTGGTGCGACGACGAGCCTCGCTCAAGCCGCGCACCGGCATGCACGGCGGTCCATGGAAACTCTTGACTCCATGGGGTCCGGCGGGGATAAGGGGCCCGTCGAGGCGAGACCCGGGCCCGGAGAGACCCATGAGCCGACAGCCCACCTTCGAATCGCTCTCTCTGCCGCCTGGATGGGACGTTCGGCGTTCCAGTCCAGAGGAACCCCTGCGCATGGCCCTGTTCGCATCGGGCAGCGGCACCAATGTCCAGGCCATCCTGGATGCCTGCGAGGCTGGCCGAATCCATGGCCAGGTCGTGGCCGTGGTTTCGAACAAGCCGGGAGCCTTTGTTTTGGAGCGTGCCGGAAGAGCGGGGGTGGCGGCCTTCTTGGTGGATCACCGGGCCTACCCGACCAGGGCCGAGCACGAGCAGGCCATGCTCCAGACCATCTGTGGCACCAGGCCCCATATCGCGGTCCTGGCCGGCTACATGCGCATCGTGACTCCCTATTTTCTCCGTGCGTTTCGTGACCCGGTCACCGGGCTTCCGGGAGTGATCAACATCCATCCTGCAGACACCAGGGCCTATCAAGGCACCAGGGGCTACGAGTTTGCCCTGGGGCTTCTCCCGGAACATCCAAGGCGCCTGGAGCAAACCTTGGTGACGGTGCATTTCGTGGACGAGGGGATGGACACAGGGCCGGTGATCCGGCAGGCCACAGTCCCGGTCCTGCCAGACGACAGTATCGAGACACTCAAGGCCAGGGGCCTGGCGGTGGAGCACCGCCTCTATCCCGAGGTGCTCGACCTGCTGGCCCGGGGCAAGGTGCGCATGGTGGAAGGACGGGTGATTGTGGACGAGAGCTGATGTCGTGCCTGCCGCCGGGCATGGTGTGGACGGAATCTGATGTCGTGTCTGCTGCCGGGCACGGGATCGTTGTTTCGTGGGGTTCGTTGCCAATGGGTCGATGGCAACGGGAAGGTCACCGACAACGCAAAATCACCGACAACGGGAAGTCACGGATCACGGGAAGGTCGCCGACGAGAGGAGGAGACAATGGCTGGAAACATCGTCGAGAAAGTGGATGACCAGGTGGCGCTGCGCACCGCTCTGGTGAGTGTCTCGGACAAGCGCGGACTGGAGGGCCTGGTCACCGGGCTGCTGGAGGCCTGCCCCGACCTGCTCATCTTGTCCACGGGCGGGACCTACGCAAAGATCGCTGATATCCTGGGACCGAAAGCCGACAGACACCTGCAGCAGGTGTCCGACTACACCGGCCAGCCAGAGACCCAGGGTGGGCTGGTCAAGACGCTGGATTTCAAAATCTACCTGGGCCTGCTCACCGAGACATACAACGACGCCCACCAGGCGGACCTGGACCGCACCGGCGCCAGGCCCATCGACCTGGTGGTCTGCAATCTCTATCCCTTCGAGGCCACGGTGGCCAAGCCGGGCGTGACCCTGGAGCAGGCCAGGGCGAACATCGACATCGGCGGGCCCACCATGGTCCGGGCCGCCGCCAAGAACTACCTGCGGGTGGCGGTGCTCACCGA
Source organism: uncultured Myxococcales bacterium (assembly GCA_964539505.1). Taxonomy (GTDB): domain Bacteria; phylum Myxococcota_A; class Polyangia; order HGW-17; family SLPX01; genus CAZIJS01. Next base: position 1,673 of record CAZIJS010000120.1, on the reverse strand, counting down.
CCCTGAAGACTACGAAGACTTCGTGGCGCGACTGAAGGCCTCTGGTGGGCGCACCGACCTGCGCCGGCGTTTCGAGCTGTCCCGCAAGGCTTTTGCGCACACAGCGTCCTACGATAAGGCGATTTCCGAGTTCATGGCAGGACTCGATCCCGCCCTGTTGGCCGATACCTACCGGTTTGCAGAGTGAGGAGCGTGGAATGAGGAGTCTGGAATGAGGACTGGAGAGAGTGTGTGGAATGAGGACTCAAGAAAGAGTTTAGAGGAGACCTTCCATGGCTGAGAAAAATCTCAAGAAAATGTATCGCACCGTGATGGACGACCATTTCCCTTCCCGCATGGAGGTCCATTTCGTGGAGGGCGACCAGCGCCAGGTACTCGTCTACGAGAAGGTGACCTGGGTGGTCGACGGCGTGAGGAAAGGTCTTCGCTACGGAGAAAATCCCGGGCAGCAGGCGGCGCTCTATCGCCTGATCAACGGCAACCTGGTGCTGGGCGAGGTGGAAACCATCCAGCCTGGACGCCATCTCGTCGGTGACGCAGAGCTCCTCCAGTCGGGCAAGCACCCGGGCAAGATTAACCTGACCGACGTGGACAACGCCCTGAGCATCCTGCGCCACCTCACCGACAAGCCCTGCGTGGCGATCATGAAACACAACAATCCCAGCGGCGTGGCACTGGGCGAGACGCTGGCCGATGCCTTCCACAAGGCGCACATGGCCGACCGGATCGCTGCTTTCGGCGGGGCTGTGGTCTGCAACCGGCCGCTGGACCGGGCCACGGCGGAACTCATCGCAGAAAACTACGTGGAGGTGGTGGCGGCCCAGGACTTCGAAGAGGGCGTGCTCGACATCCTGTCGGCCCGCAGGAACCTTCGGGTGATGCGCCTGCCCAACATGGCCCGCCTATCCGAGTATGCGCTGGACCGGGTGGTGGACTTTAAGAGCCTGATGGACGGCGGTGTCGTGGTCCAGACATCCTTCGTGCCCTCGGCGCATCGGCCGGAAGATTTCATGCCGGCCCAGGCGACTAAGAAGGGCCGAGAGTACCGCATCGAGCGACTGCCCACCGAGCAGGAGTATGCCGACATGCTCTTTGGCTGGATGGTGGAGTCCGGCGTGTCCTCCAACTCGGTGATCTACGTCAAGGACGGCGTGACCGTCGGGATAGGAACCGGCGAACAGGATCGCGTCGGCGTGGCGGCCATCGCCCGGGACAAGGCCTATGTCAAGACTGCCGACCGAATCTGCTGGGAACGCCACCATCTGCCCTTCAACCAGCTCGAAGACCCAGACGAGAAGGCTTCCATCGAGGCGGAAGTGAACCAGATGAAGGGTGGCCTCGATGGCTCGGTCATGATCTCCGACGGTTTCTTCCCCTTCAGAGACGGGGTGGACGTGGGCCTGCGACAAGGAGTCACCGCCGTGCTCCAGCCCGGTGGATCCCTCAACGACCACGAGAGCATCCAGGCCTGCAACGAGGCCGGCGCCACCATGATGTTTACCGGGCAGCGATCCTTCAAGCACTGACAGAAATCGGCTGGCATGCTGCCGGACAGGATTGGGCAGGTCTGCAGGTGCACAGGTCTGCATGTCCGCAAGTTCACAGGTTCGCTGGTTCGCGGGTACACAGGTCCGCAGCAGGGCGGTGGCAAAGAAAGGGCCGTCCACCCCTGG
>CAZIJS010000119.1:7312-13194 GCA_964539505.1 uncultured Myxococcales bacterium | reverse complement strand
TGGCAGCTCTCGCGCTCTTCACGACGCGGCGCAGACGGTAGCGACGCAGACGATACCGACGCCGCACACAGCGTTCTCGCAGCCTTACGAAAAGAAAACTCGGCATTGACCAGTGCTTCGTCGTGACGTAAAAAGAGCAAGCGACGTTGTAAGAATTCGCAAATTCAAACGTCCAGACAGGGATCACTGTCATGACATCGTATCCCCAGGGTTGGCAGGAACGAAACAACAGGGTTCGTCGTCCGGGCTCACGACAATGCAGATTACCCAAGACCGCCCATGCATTCCTCTGCTGGCTTGGCCTCGTCCTTGTCGTGTCTGCCCGGTTCCAGGCAGGATGCGCCCAGATGGCGCGGTCCTACGATATCCGGTTGGCGGCCAAAGCCCCCACCTGCACCATCCAATGGACAATCGCCGGCAGGCAGATGGCTCTCTCCATACAAACCAGGGACGTCCAGCCGAAAGCCAAAGCAACCCGACAATCCACAGCAGCGGTTTTGCTGACCCAAGCCCCTGCGCACACAGCACCGAAAACACCTGCCCAGCCCGCCCCCAGACCTCGGCCCAACCCTCCCAAGTCGTCCAGTCCACCCAGAGTGGCACAGCAGGAAGGTGCTTCCGGTCATGCCATGACGGGAACGCATCCGGATGGAGCGGATACGCGTCTGGCTGGGCGGCATCGCAGGACGCTCGTGGCCCGGGCCACCCTCGACGAACAGACGGCCCTGCGACTGCACCGCCTCTTTGGGCTGGATTCCATCATGTCCCTCTCTCGACAGTACGTGAACACCTGCGATCCCGAGGCGAAGCAAACAGAGCTGGTCATCGAAACCCCGAAACGCACCCAGACAATCCAGCTCAAAGGATATCTGCCTCCTGCGGTGGATATTCTCTGGAATCGACTCATGGACCACTTTCCACGCCGGGTGCGCATCGATGCTGGCACAGCCCTGCGAGCTTGCTTGGTACCTCAAAGCCGACAACAACAGACGACTCGCCCCGGCGGTCTGTCTCCCGATGCCTGCGTCACCGAAGAGGTGGGCATGGTCCACGATCCAGTAGACTCGTTCAAAATCGGCAGGCCGGCCATCATTGCAGCATTGGCACCCAAGACATGGCGGCTCGTGCTCCATGTCCAGACGGATGTCACGCATTTTTATCGCGACATCCCCATGGCCTGCAAGGGCTGCGTCTGCTCTGCCGAAATCCCCCAGGACCTCTTGACCGAAGGCACGCTCTACTACTACATCACCGCTGAAAACCAGGCCGGCAAGCAGGTCGACAGCGCTGCCAGCAAATCCTCACCCAACATAGTTGAAGTAAGAAGTTGTCTTAAGTTCGATTGATAACTTAGCGATTTCATTACTCTTCTGGATATTTTTCATCTTCCAGATGAGCAGATGGGGCATCGGGCTCCACGTCCCTGCCAGCCGGACCGCTGGTCAGGATTTCCTTGAAGAACTCGTGCTGGATGAGAAGATTCATGATCTCGTTCGTCCCCGTCCAGATCATGGTCAACCGCGTGTCGCGCAACAGACGCTCCACCGGATAGACGTCAGTGTACCCAATGCCACCCATGACCTGCATGGCGTGGTTGACTGCATTCCAGGCAGCCGTGGTGCCGAATTTCTTGGCCTCCGACACCATGCGCCTCGCATTGGGAACGTCTGCGTCCGCTGCCATCCCGGCATGGACCGTCAGGGCCCTGGCAGCATCCAACTCGGTCACGGCATCCGCCAGCCGGAAACTGACGCCTTCGAAACGCCGGATCTTCTTCCCAAATGCAAAACGTCGGTCCGCGTACCTGGCCGCCACCTCCAGGGCGGCCCGTGCCGTACCCACCGCCCCGGCAGCGGACGTCAATCGCTCGGGAACCATCATCCGGTTGAACACCTCGGCGCCGCCATGGAGCGGCCCCACGAGATTGTGGGCAGGCACCTTCACATCGTGGAACACGAGCCGCCCCGTACCCCCTCCCCTGGTACCCATGAGTCCGTACTTGGTGCGCACCTCCACGTCCTCGGTCCTGTCCACGAGGAACGCGCTGAGTGCCTTGCGTCCCTGGTCATCTTTGCCCGTCCTGGCGTACACCAAGAAGAAGTCGGCCCCCTCGGCACCCACGACGAAGCGTTTTTGCCCCGTGATGACGAACTCATCCCCCTTGCGATCGGCCCGGCAGGTGGCACCGAAGAAATCCGACCCGCCCCTGGGCTCGGTGAGGGCCTCTGCACAGGTCAATTCACCACGCAGCATGGGGGCCAGGTACTTGGCTCTCTGTTGGTCCGTGCCAAAGCGAGACAAGGCCTCTCCAACGATGCTGGGCAAACTGTAGAGACAACCCAGGGCGGAACCCAACACCCCGATTTCCTCGATGGCTGCCGTCTCCAGGGGCCACCTGGCACCCTTGCCCCCCCAACGGGCATCGAACCGCATTCCCAGAAGGCCGCGACGTCCCGCCTCCTGGAGGAACTCTTTGGGGTATGCAATCTTGTCTGCATCCATCTCGCGGAGCAGCTCCGCAGGGATGGAACGCACGAAATCCACCACTTCAGCCACCATGGCCTTCTCTTCCTCGGTCAATATCCTGTCGTACATCACGCCCTCCCGGCAATGTGCAGGCCCTTGCCGGCCTGCCGTGTCACATGCACCTGCCTCTCTCAACTCAGGCAGATTCCAAGTCCAAACCCGGCCCAACCATCTTGGACCTTGGCGCATCCTGGATCAAGGGCCAAGGCAAAGAGGACCCCAAACAATCGAAACAGCGGCATGGTCAAAGAGAGCGCCAAACAATCGAAACAGCGGCATGGCAACGGTGGATCTGGATTCGAAATGCAAAGGGCCGGCACGGATGGCCGGCCCTGCCATGACCCGATGGCAGGATTCTACCAGGCAGCCGATGCCAGAGCCAGCACCCTGGCGCCCATGCTCGCCACGGCGGGCGCGGGCAGCCCCTGGAGATCGTCTCCCAGGAGACGGAGCATTACTTCGGCATATCGCTGGGCCAAGGGGGTATCCACGTCCACCCAGAAGGCCTCGCCCACATCTGCATGGCCCATGTCGCCTCGAGCCGCCAACGTCTTGACCCCGTCGGAGAGACTGCAGTCACCACGCGTTGCATAAAGGCCTGCGAGAATCTCCACGAGTTTCGGAGAGATGTGGAACACGCCCGTATCGATGGCATCGTAGTGCGTCAGGGTCTTGCCGATATCGAAGATGCGCGATCCATCCAGGCGAACCTTGGTGGCATCATCGATATCGAACACATCAGCCACTTTGCGATCGATTCCCAGGACGGATTCTTCCTCACGCACGGGACGATCCATGACCGCCCGGACCAGGTCGGGTGAATAGAGATGGTCCGACATGGACAGGATACAATGCTCGTCGATATAGGGGGCAGCCTTGACCAGGGACACGCCGTTGGACAGATCGTATTCGTCGTTTACCACGAACTCGATATCCATGTCGAGATGGGTCCAGCCCCGCACCTCGGTCTGGATGACCTCTCTGCGATGCCCCACCACGATCACCGCCTCCTCGATCCCTTCCGAACCCAGGGTCCGCAGGATGCGCGACAAAAGCGGCTCGTCTCCCACCTCGACCAGGGGCTTCGGGATGGGCCCGCCGTCGGTGAGCCGGGAACCGAATCCAGCCGCAAGAATCACTGCACGTTTCGTCATCGTGAACTCCTCTCCAACATTCCACCGCCGCCGCCGCAACAACCAGCCTCAGCAACCATCCCGAGCATCGTTTCCAGCCCTGGCACCCGCTCTGACCGTGGCCAACTGGTTACAGTGTGAAAAAAAACCACAGTGGCCAGTCGTCGAGCCAGGGAGCATCCGGGCACACAAAAACCCAACCGCCCGGAATCTTGCACGAAATACCCAGTGACCCTACACTTGTCAACTGGCTCGGGCAAATTTTCCCTGTGGTTTATACAAGAAGCGTGCCCAATTCAGAAAGCCTGCCCAATCCAGAAAGCCTGCCCAATCCAGAAAGCCTGCCCAAGCCGGAAAGACTGCTCAAGCCAGAAAGCCTCCCCCCCAATCTCCTTGTCTCCTTGGAAAGCAGCGAGGCAGGCTGCCCACCTTTCTTACCAGAAGAGCTGGCAAGCCGGAAGAACGGGCCGACTCGAAGAAAATCGATCACTGGGCGGGAAAAAACACCTTGTCGCCCATGCTCCGATGCAGTGCATCGATGCGGCGCAAGACCTTCTGCATGACCTGGAAACTGTGGTGCAGGTAAAAGGGCCGGACCAGGAGCCGTCCTGAGGTATCCGAATAGAGCCTGCGCAGGCTTGGCTCATCCAGCGCGCGAAGGCGCGCCACCAAGGTCCGATCGAAGCGGCGCATTGCGAAAAAAGCCTTGCGCATCCAAACCTTGCGGTGCATCCCTTGCCGACCGCCCGACAGGGCGTCTCCCCAGTCGATGGGAAAGAGCAGCACTTGGTTTTGGGGGGTGAGGATACTGCCCACATTGAACCTGCGATCGTTGTTTGCCACCACGAAATCAGTGAGCAAGAGATTGCTCAGGTCACGGCAGATGGGCAACGAGCCACAGGCACCACCTGGGCGGATCTCTTTGGCCAGGATCAACATCTGCGCGCGCGAAGGGGTCAACCGCCCGATACGACGCCGAAAGCGGTCCGCCCAGAGCCGCACGTATCCCCTGAGTCCGTCCCCGTCCCACTTGAGCAACCCCCAGTATCTCTTTGGGATTTCCGCCAGGGCTCCCTGCATGTCCTTCCGCGACAGGATGCGTTCTCCGCAGGGAGGCTGGCGGACCCCCAGGTACGAAGCCAGCCGACAGGCCGCCAGCTCCACGTATCCGTCCCGGTACCGGCTCTGAAACGGCTTGAAGATCACGGCCACAGGCCCCAAAGGGCCCTGCAAGGTCATGCGAAAGATCACCCCTGGATCCACCGGATGGATTCGAAAAGTCCGCAACTTACTGACATGGATGTCGGGCTTTCCACGGACGAGACGGATCGGCGCGCTGGTGACGATCCGCTGTCCCTTCGCAAAATCGGCCACCAGGTCCACCAGGCCCTGGGGAGAAGGCTGGAGTCTGCTTGGTGGTCTCGTGAGGTGATCGGGACGGATCCGATGCAACAGTCCAGGGGTGGCAACGGCCACCGATCCCATCAACGAAATGACGCCCGCCAACAGCCCCAAGACCCGCCGTCGGCCCAACTTCTCATGAATCACGACTCTCCTCCTTGAGCACTGCCACGGCCTGCCCCAGGGGCACTCCCAGCAGACCTGCGTTCACCTCGCACTTGGCCTTCAACAAAAAGAGCGTGGGCGCCAGCCGGGCCTCGCGTAGGGTCTCGAAATTGGCCATTCCTTTTGCCAAGATGACGTCACAAGCCCGCAATCGTTCGAGGAATTCCGGCGCACATTCCTCCAGGTCGGTGCCCACGGCGTCGGTCCCGTTGTCGAGCACATCGAAGCCCTCGGCAGACAGGTTCAATCGATCCAGGTCCTCCCTGGTGCAATCGTTTTGCACCGGTCCCCCCTTGACCACGTACGTCACAGAGAGCCCCAGGCCCGCAAGGGCATCGAGCAGGGGCCAATCGAACAGGGCCTCGGAAGCGTTGTCCGCCAGGTAGAACAAGCTGCCCCGGGATGCGGCCATGTTCTCGACCAGGGAGACGAATCTATCGCGGTGGTCGATGGCAAACTCGGGAGGGCTCGTGAGTTCCTCGACCACTGCGTCGGGATCTTTGAAAAAATCCACTGAGTTTCCTGCCGCGGCCAGGGCCAGGAGAGAGGACAGGTCTCCGGGAAGGGTGAGCCGCTCCAGGGCCGAACGCGCCGACGCAATCTCTCGCAGCTTCCATTCCCCGAAGGGGTCCCGATTCCCCGTGATCTCCTGGATTC
>CAZIJS010000119.1:0-7302 GCA_964539505.1 uncultured Myxococcales bacterium | reverse complement strand
GGGGGCCACCCGCGAAGGGATCACGCCGGGACCGAATTCTTCGTCGATGATGGCATGTGCCGCTGCCAATGCCTCGGAGCCAAGCCCTGGATCCTCTGTGGCCCCGGCAACCATCTGCTCTGCCAGGGAACGAAGACATGGCCCACAAACATCCACTGCATCATAAGGAGCGGTGAAGCACGGGCAGGTGGTCTTCCCATCCCCGCCGGCCTGTCGGGAGGCTGTCTGGTCGGCACGTTTCATCGAGTCTCTCCATCAGACCCCTGGTCTCCACCGGGATCCGTATCAGTCTCCCCCACCCCGCCCGAGTCCAAGACGTTTTCTTGCAACCATTGATTCATACGCTCTGCCACAGCCCGAGGCAAGCCCGCCTCCATCAATTCCTCCAGTCCCGCCCCTGCCATGGCATCCACCGACCCGAAGGTCTCCAAGAGACGCTTGCGCCGGCCCGGCCCGATTCCGGGAATGGATTCGAGCAGCGAGGTGAGCCCTTCGGACCTTCTGGCCTTGCGATGGTGCTTGAGAGCGAACCTGTGGGCCTCGTCTCGAATCGCGGCCAGAAGGAGCAGTTCCCTTCCCCGCACCGAAATGGGGTCCTTCACCCCTGGGAGGAACAGGTGATCCTTGACCGCAGGCTCGTCCGCCTTGCCCAATCCCGCCCTCTTGGCAGCAGCGCTTCGCTCCTCCAAAATGGGTGGAGGGCCCTTGGCAATGGCCACCAGGCCCGGGCCCTTGGCGCCGAGCCCCAGGTCCACAATCGAGGCAAGGGCAACCCCGAGTTGCCCCTTGCCGCCATCCATCACGATGAGGTCTGGAAGTTCCCACCCTTCCTGACCATCCAGCCCCCGGCGCAATCGCCTCGTCAATGCGGCCCTCAGCGCTCCATAGTCATCGGGCCGGCCCTCCTGTTCCACGGAAAAGACCCGGTAGGCGGCCTTGTCCGGGTGTCCCTCCCGGAACACCACCATGGACACCCTGGTCTGACTGCCCTGGAACGTGGACACGTCGTAGCATTCCATGCGCACCGGAACCCTGGGCAACGAAAGCTTGGCTGCCAGCCCCTCGATGAGTTCCACCGGGTCGGGTTCCGACCTGCGGCGGGCCAGGCTCTCTTCGGCGTTTTTGTTTGCCATATCCAAGAGGCGCCGCAAAGATCCGCGCTTTGGCACAGAAATCCGCACCCGGCCCATACGCCGCTCTGTGAGGAGATCCTCGATGGCGGCGGCGTCTTCCAGTTCCAGGGGCACCAGGATTTGTGGGGGCGGCAGGCGCCCCGACACGTAGTAAAGCGCAATGAAGGACCGAAGCCAGTCCTCGTCTGGCACCTGCTGGCGCTTCAGTTCGAAATTCCGGCGTCCCGACAGCAGTCCGGCCCGCACCTCCAGCAAACAGACCTCCACACGGGATCCGTCCCTTGCGATTCCAAAAATGTCGCGGTCCACCCGCTTGGTGGACACCACGTCCTGGCCACTGCCCACCCGCTCGATGGACTGGATGAGGTCCCGGAGCATGGCGGCCCGCTCGAACTCCAGGGCATCGGAGGCCTCCTGCATCTCCTGCTCCAGCTTGGAAACGAGTTCCTTGCCCCGCCCGGAGAGCAGCAAGACGGCATTGTCCACCCGCTCGCCGTATTCTTCCGGGGTGACCTCCTCACAGCAGGGTACGGGCAGCCTCACGATCTGGCCATGCAGGCAGGGGGTCTTGCGCCGGGCCAGTTCCGAGTCCGAGCAAATCCTGAGGCTGAAATGCCTGGAGGCGAATCGCACCGTCTGCCTGGCCGCCTTGGCACTCGTAAAGGGGCCAAAATACCGCGCACCGTCCTGCGCCACCCGCCGCACGATCTGGAGGCGCGGGTATGGATGCTTGCGATCCACGCGTACCAGCACGTAGTTCTTGTCGTCTCTGAGCTGGACGTTGTACCTGGGCCGATGCTTCTTGATGAGGGTGCATTCCAGCAGCAGGGCCTCCTTCTCGTTTCCCGTGACCAGGAACTCGAGTTCTTCGGCCGCCTGTTTCAGAAAACGAATGTGGTAGCGCCCGTCACCGCCCTTGGAAAAATAACTCCGGACCCGGGATCGCAGATTCCTGGCCTTTCCCACGTAGAGTACCCTTCCCTCACCGTCCTTGAAAAGATAGACGCCTGGCTTTCTGGGTAAACGCCCGGCAATCTTCTTGAGCCGCTCCAACCGGCCTGGCTGCTTCGGTTGATCCTGCTCCGGTTGCTTTTGCTCCGGCTGGCCCGGCTGATCCGGCTTCGGTTGATCCTGCTCCGATTGCTCTTGCTCCGGTACCTCCTGCTCCTGTTCGTGACTCCCCTGCTGCTCCGGTTGCTCCGGCTCTGATTGCTCTTGCTTTTGTTCATCCCGCTCGGGTTCCCGCGGCTCCGATTGCTGACGCTCCTGCTGATCCCGTCGATCCGGTTGGCCCGGCTGATCCGCGGGCGCCGTAGATCCAGCGCCGTCAGGTCGTTGGCCCTGCCCGGAGTCTGTCCTTGCCCCCGATCCGTCTTTTTCTCTTTCCTTCACCACTGCTCACCATCCGCACCAAGCATTTCATTTCATTGGGCAGGAAACCAAGACTCGTCTCCAATCCCCGGCCTGACCTTCACAACCCCGGTCAGTCGTCTCCCCTGGCGAGGCGCCCCACCCGATGTTTGATGGACCGGACGAACATGGATGCAGGTCCCCGCTTCCCGGACATCTCCACCTCTTGCAGGATGACGGCCCGCTGGTCACCGCACAGAACATACAGGCCTTCATCGGAAATCCTCCCGATTTGCCCAGGCGTACCATAGTAGGGTCTGTCGAAAAGCCTGGCACGCCATATCCTCATTTCCCGCCCTTCGATGAAGGTGAAGGCCCCGGGATATGGGTCGGATTGGGCGCGAATGAAGTTGAAAAGGACCCGCTTGATCTTGCTCATGGGCACCCCTGTCCCCTTCCGTCTCGGCAGGCCGAAAACGTCGTCACCCCAGCACCTGCCCCCCGGACAGTGAGAGAATGGTATTGAGAAACGCCTTGAGTTCGCGGCAGCGACTGACCGCCAGGGACAAGTCATTGTCACGAAGAATACGTGCGGCATCTCGAGTTTTTACATAACTCTTCCCATGCCGCCCGATTCTGAAAATTTCTCGTATTCGGCGAGCAGGTGGGTTGTCATGGTTGACCATTTCAGGTTCTCCCGACGGAGCAGTGCGGTTGTGCCCTGCCAGTTTCTGAATCGTCGTCCAATAAGGAAGCAGCCATGCTTCAAAATCATACTGTGCCACGTGAGGAAAAAATTTCGGCTCGTCCCCCACCCATTGCCTCATCTTGTCTTTTGCGTCCTTGCCATCGATAAATTCCGGTGGATTCGTCCCAGTATAAACATCTGTCAATGCAATCACAAAATCTGCCGCGTACTTTCCGCGAAGGAGATTGCGCACGAGTCGTCTCAAATCATCCCCCTTCGGAATGCGACCGTCATACGGGACCGGATCCAGTCTCGGCATTCGGCCCTGAAGATGAGGCTGCAAGAAACGTCTGACGTGGGTCAGAAAGACTTTTTCAGTCTTCCCTTCAACGATGACGGCTATCTTCATGGTCGCCCCCCGAGACGTCCCATGCGCCAGACATCATCGAGACTGTAATCCTTGAGCCACTCATCGAGGTCCATTCTGTCTGCCCAGTCAACCCTAGCGCATCCGTCTTCACCGATATCCATCACAAGAACCTCACTCGGCTGAAGGAAGCGAATGAGTCGGTCAGAATGCGTCGCCACGATGATCTGAGTTTTTTCCGAGGCTTCCCGCATCAAGTCGGCCAACAGACTGAGTTGTTCCGGATGGAGACTCATCTCCGGTTCATCAATCATGGTGACGGTTGAAAGGTTCGGACTCTGAAGAAGTGCAATCAGCCACAGAAAGCGCAACGTTCCGTCGGAGAGCTGATGGGCATAGAACGGTTCTTTGAAACCACTCTCGCTCCAGGCCATGGTCAACATTCCGGCGGCTACAGGCGGAAAACTCAGACCTTCGAACCCAGGAAATGCCGCCTTCAGTGTATCCTCTATCGTCTCGAAACGGTCTTTGTGACTCTCGCGAAGGTTATACAAAAAGGGCACCAAGTCCTCACCATTCCGACCTGGCAGCAATGCCGGCTTCATTTGCTGTGGGAGTCTGATTGGAGAACGTGGCCTCACATCAATTCCATGATAATGTGTCGCAGAACTCAGTGTCTGCCGAAGCTCCTCGGGCTGTTTAAACATCTTGGGGACCTGCGCAAGAGCAGTCTCCAAAGGATTGTGTTCCCACGCTGGTCTGACGAGTCGACGTTTTTCGACATCATAATAGCGGACATCGGAATACCGAGATTCGATATGTTTGAACGGCTGTTCGAAACCACGATCCTGAAACAAACTTTCAGAGGAAATAGCGTATCCTTGCCCCTGCGCCTCGATATCCAACTGATAACGCAATGGTTCGTTCCCGGCACTCTCCATGTCAACCTCGATAGAAATACTGGAAGGAAAACCACGAGTAGAAATATCCACCAGTCCCCCCAACGCGTTCAGTGTCGTATTGAGACATCCGGAGGCCGACGCGGAAAGCAGCGATACGGCGTCAAGCAAGGACGACTTACCGACCCCGTTCGCGCCGATCATTACCATGAAAGAACGCATCTCGATTTCCACGGCACCGAGTCGTCGAAATCCAGAAATCTTGAGTTTTCTCACCTTCTGCATCATCCGCCTCTTTCCCATGTCGCATCACGGCCACCATCATCGATTTGGAAGTATCACAACGACACAGTGGTGCCAAGCACCCGAGCGCACACCGATGCCTGTTCAGGCAGCACCGCCATGGAGCCCGCCCATGGAGAACTCTGTCGGAACATACCATGGAATCGCTCCATGGAAACTCACCATGGAATCGCATCATGGGATTCTTCTCAGCCTTGTGAAATGCCTTGGCCAATGGCAAACTGCCCTCTGGCTAGCAGGGCACCGGAGAGCAAGGCATGGCACCATACCAAGCGCGTCCCACCGAATGGATCGACGGAAAGGAGTCGCATGAATCTGCGCAGGGATCCCTGATCCTCTTCGACAGCGGCCCCTGGGCCCACCGACTGGCCAGTCAGAACCTCGACCAGTACCACCACGGCAAAGTCAGCGACCTGGAGGGCTTTTTCCATCAGCTCCACGTGATTTCCTTTCCCCATGGTCAGGCCCTCACCGCGCGGTTTTCCCCGCGGCACTGGTTCCACCAGGTGTCGGCGGCCGGGCCCTGGCGGCCGGGCCCCTCCACCGAATCAGAAACCGCGATCCTCTCGTACGACCCCGAGCCCTGGGATGAACAATCCTGGGCGGGTCTGCCGCGCCCAGACCAGGCAACGCCGCTTTCATCGGCGCAGGCCTGGCCCATCGAACAATGGGCACCCTCGCTCCGCCTTCCCGCCTTTCTGCGACCAGGCGGGTCGGTGGGAACGGCCCTTGCCCTCCTCCAAGCCCTGGCCTTTGCCAGGCGGATCGCGGCAAGCCGACCTCTGGCGGCGGCGGCGGCCAACGATCCGTTTCTTCGGGGACTGGCTGCCATCCTCCTGGCCCGGGCCGTGACACCGCGCATTCCCGCCGTGGTGGTGGTGCGGGGCGACAACGAGCAGGTGCGCAGGCTCCGGGGCCGTCCCATACTCTCGGTGTTTCGAGACGACATGGACATGGATCGGGCATTCGAACGCTGGGTCTTCTCCCAGGCAGACCTGGTCATTGCAGACCGGGACTACTACGCTCACTATGCCCTGGCCCACGGCGCCCGCCCCGACCGGGTGGCCCAGGTAGGCATGGCCGTGCACCAGGACTTCTACGGCGACCTGCCTGGTGCATGGGACCAGACATGGCTACCGGGCCCCGACCCGGACAAGCCGCTGCTGAGCAGCCTGGGACGTCGCGCGGACCGATACGTCCTGGTGGTGGGGAGACTTGCCGACGAAAAATATCCCCTCGATGCCCTGGAAGCCACGGCCTTGGCGCGCAAAGAAACAGGGCTCGACCTGCTGCTCATCTTCTCTGGCACAGGCTCGTTGGAGTCTGCGCTGCGACGCAGGGCCCATGACCTGGACATGGCTGACGCCGTCGTTTTTCCAGGCAACCTGGATCGGCCCAGACTCAAACGAGCCATGGCCGAATGCGACGCAGTCCTCGCTCCTTGCACGGGATTCGCCCTGGCCGAAGCCGCGCTCCGCGGCGCTCCCATCGTGGCCTACGACTGGGAGTGGCATTCCGAAGTGGTCCAACCAGACCGCACCGGCCTGTTGGCACCGTTCCGGGACCGGCAGGCCATGGGTCACGCCCTGGCCCGTCTCCTCACGGATCGAAAGCTGGCTCGGAAGCTGGGTTCGCAGGCTCGGCGTCATGCCCTGGACCACTTCGCCCCGGGACGAAACATCCAGAACCTGCGCAGGGCGTACCGAGATGTCATGGACCAAGTGGGCTCCTTGCCGTGATTCGGCTCGGCGGCTCGACGGCCCGGCGACTCGACGGCCCGGCCACTCGACAGGAGTGGGCTCGACTCACGTCAGCGGCTCGGCCCCAATCGGCTGCTCGGCCTCAGCCGATTCGATGGCCTGCCTCTTGACCTTGGCATAAAACAAGAGCGCCACGAAGAACACCGCCGCATAGGAAACCGTCGATGCCAGGGCCGCGCCCAGGATCCCCATCCTGGGAATGAGGAGAATGTCGCCCACCAACGTGAGCACCAAGGCAAGACCCGCGTTGAAGCTGTTGTAGATGGGATGGCCCCGGCCTGCGATCTCGCTCACCAGGACCCTGGCCCCTCCCACAAGCACCACGCCGGGCAACAAGACGAGCATGGGCTGGTAGGCGCCCATGAAATGTCGAGAATACACCAAACGAATGATCCAAGGCCCCACCAGGGCCAGGACCAGCCCGCCCAGGCCGGTGAGCGCCAGGGTGGCGGCCACCACCCTGGGGGTGAAACGATTCATGGCCTTGCCCTGCGAGGCCGCGGCTTTTGGGAAGATCACGAAGGACACGGCGCTGGGCAGATTCCAGAGCAGTTCGGCAAGCCTGGTGGACACAGTATAGATGCCCACCGGCCCGGCACCGAGATATCCGTTGACCAGGAAGACATCCAACCGATAGTTGAAAAACTGAAGGAGATTTCCCACCGCTCCCTTCACGCCGAACGACAACAGCCGCCGCACCACATCCCACTCCAACCTGGCCCCACAGCGCACCGAGCGCCTGGCCAGAAACGCCCAGGACGCGATCCAGGACAAATACTGTCCCCCCACCATGGCGGCAAGG
>CAZIJS010000118.1:0-13333 GCA_964539505.1 uncultured Myxococcales bacterium | reverse complement strand
ACGGCCGCCCCCAATGTTTTTCCCCACCGGCGGACTCAACCAGGCCAGCACCACCTGGGTCGTCTCCCCCCGGCCGGCCAGGACTTTGGAAGCGCGGTCGGCCATTTTCCGACATGGGCTGGTCATCCCACCCGAACACAACAAAAGGACCATATCTCCGCGCAGCATCCCATTGGTTTCAGACGACCGCCCCAACCATTCTCGCAACACACGATCAGTGATGATTCCCGGCCCCAGCGTCCCAGTGCCGCCACTGCCCACTTCTCTGCCTCGACCCGGGGACAGCAGCGTGGTCCGTCCGGCTTCGAGACGGCCAACAACCCGTTTTCCATCCCTGAATCGCACGGTCACATCCGCCCGATCGAAGCGTCCGAGCCCCACCATGACCGAGGTCAACGGCAGGCCGCGCGTGCCGACGGGACGGCGAACCAACAGCCTCCCGTCCAGCCCGGTGACAGTCACCTCAGCCCCGACAAGCGGCATCGAGTCGGACCCTCGAATGACGAGACGCGCCCACTGCCCCCGGTCGAACAAGTTCCGAAAGATCTTCAAACCGTCCCGGGTCACCAGGGCCAGGTCCATTCCGCCGTCGCCATCGAAATCCGCGGCAGCCACATCCAAGACCCGCCGAGGCAATCCGGCCGCGTGGGCCACATCCACCCAGCGGCCAGTCGTCGAACCGGCTCGCCGTCCAGGCAACCACCAATAGAGGCGAAGAGACCGATTCGCCGCCCCACTCGCCCCCTTGGCAACATCCCGCATCACGACGAGATGCTCGTCCCTTCCGTCCTGGTCTATGTCCAAGGAAACATGGCTGACCACGAAACGCGCTTCCTTCCCAAGCTGGTCCAGCAGAGACCGAGGGAGCTGGTCGGTGGGCGCAAGGACCACCTTCCCCGCCAGCGCCCTGGTTCGGTGCATCTTGGGGCCGGCCTTGGAAAACTCCACCCAGGCATTCCTGCCCAGCAGCAGCTCCGGACTGCCGTCTCCCTGGCGATCCACCAGTCGCCAAAACATTTTGTCCCCGCCGCTGCCTAGATTCTGTGTGACCGGAAGCCGCCCGCCCCAGAGCTGAAAGCCGTCTCCTGACCGACGCCAGAAAGAAATCCATCGACCGTCCCACCAGGCCAGATCCACGGACCCGTCGCCGTCGAAATCATCTGCGGCCACGAGCCCCCGGCCGACTCCCAGCGCCCCCGACCTGTCGGGCCTTTGGACATCCCCGGGCAACCAGGCAGTGGTTCTGTCCACGAAGGCCTGCCCCAATCCAACGATAGTCACCAGGGACACGGCCCTCAACTCCGCCACGTACCAGGGCCCATGGTAGGCACGCCTCCAGAGCACCACGTCCATCACACCCATGTCACTGCGAGGATAGCCGCCACGGACCCGGCCATCGAGTCGGATCCGAAGGGAGGCATGGGCCCTTCTCTCCCCCAACGCATGAAAGGCGAGCCGTTGGACCCGAACATAAGACACCGACTCCAGGACTGACACCTGCCCGAGCAGCCCCGGCCCCAGGGGCGACTTGGGATTCGGCATCCATCGAAGGGACACCAGGCGCGCCCCCAAGCGAGGCCCGGGAGACAGGCTCAGGCCCGGGGCTCGTTCGAGACGCTGATCTCGAAACAGAGCGGCCAGCAGGGCAGGCGACCTGGCCATGAGTGCCTCTGTCCAGTCTCTCTCCAGTCCAGAAATTCCTGGATGTCTCACCGGCGGCCTGGGGCCGCACCCCAGCAGAAACAAAAAACCAGCCAGCCACACCGCCTTGCAGGCCGACAGCCAGATCCCGCGCAGAGAGAAACCCAGCATAGACAATGACGCATTCTCCCGTCCGCTCTGAATTGGAACTCGAGAGCGCTTGGACCGGGCATGGGCCCGAAAATCGCCCACCAGCTTCATGGACGAACGTCGTTCACCACTGACCATCATGGGCCGATGGTGCTCCAAACCAGGTCTGGAAGCAAGAAGCGAAGTCTCGTTCCACAAAGAGTTTGGTCTGTACAAGGCCCTGGTCCAAAGATAGACTCTCACACCAAAGTCGGGAGTGACCCGACAGGCAAAAAGGGTTCAACCAAAACATCGCTGTCTTTGTCCGGCCACATCCCAACGGTCGGGACGAAGACGCAAAGCGCTCCCTGGGTGCCGGAGGGCATCGCAAGGGGGACAGAGACGACACAACGAGGCTCTCGAAGTGATGCACAGAAATGCCGAGACGAATCGACAAGGATCGTTCTTCCTCGCCCTTGTCCTGCTGGCTGCCACGGCGCCCCAGGCCGGCTGCAAAGATGATTCTTGTCAGAAACTCGAAAACATCAAATGGACCTGCGCGTCGAGATATTGCCAAGCCGGCGGCGCCACCACGGCGCTCTGCTTCTGCTGGGACCATGACATGGCGCTCGGAGGCTGGACCGGTGCCTCCTGCCAGGACATGAAAGACAACGACGGCGACGGGTTCACCGACTGCGACGATGCGGATTGCCGCCGATCGGAAGCCTGCAACTGCAACAACGGTGAAGACGACGACGGCAACGGACTGACGGACTGCGAAGACGTCCAGTGCGCCAACTCCGCTTGGTGTTGCAGTCAGGCCGAGCGGGCTGCGGCTTGTTGCACCGACGGCATCGACAATGACGGCGACGGCCTGACAGACTGCGAAAGCGACCCAGACTGCGCCCTGGCCTGCTGCAGCGACGGCATGGACAACGACGAAGACGGTCTGACAGACTGCGACGACCCGGACTGTGCCGCCTCGCCCGACTGTTGCGGCCCGAGCGCTGAAGCCTGCGCATGCGACGACGGCGCAGACAACGACGAAGACGGCCTGACGGATTGCGACGACCCAGACTGCACCGGAAACGAGATCTGCTTCGATCCGGCCACCAGCCGGTTCTCCGAACGCATCCCTTACTGCATCGACCAGATTACCATGATGGACCAGTCCTGCGACTCGAGTCGAGCCGATGACCAACTCACCGACTTCGACTGCCCCGACTACGAACAACGGGCCGAGTCTGGTCTCATTGGAAAACTGAAGGTCAAAGGATTTTTGCAGAGAATCTACAATCCAACCACGGGCAAACTCCAGTTGGAACAGACCCCGAATTTGCCACTTATCCACGGACTGGACGACAATGGCCAGGAAAAGACCCTCGAGTGGATTCGCTTCTATGACAATGGCTGGTTCGACTCCAACATCTCGAAAGGTGTCTGGCTGCTCAGGAAGGCAGGCGGCCTGACAACAGGCAAAATCTCCATCCAGTTCCTCAACGCAGCCTGTCTCTCTGCTCCGGATTTCTGCGATCCCTCGGCGGTGGCAAGCTGGAGACACAGCCAGGACGGCGGGATCATGGCCTACGAACTCGATGAAGTGGGTGAAGGAAAGAAACTCTTGCTCGGACGCTGGTCCAACAGCGAGGAACGCACCTTCGAGGCGGTCGTCCTGGAACACGAAGCGCAGTAACCCCAAACGTTGCCAACCGCCAAAAAGCAAGACAGGCGCCTCGCAGAGACGCCTGCTTGTGGCACCGCCGGGGCCGCTGGGAAACCTTTTTGATCCCCATTCCTCGTCGAGGTGGGTTCCGCGGTGGCTGCTTCCGGCTCCCCGCCGCGCGGGTTTGCACTCCACTGCCAGAGGCGAATCCCGGGGATTTTCGCGTAGGGAACAAAACAGCGAGTCCCTGACGAACCCCGCAGAAACCGCCCATGAATGTAGCACCCGCTTTCCCAGGGTCAAGATCGCACTGCAAAGACTCCAACCAACAGGTCACAAACACCGCATCTCTTTTCTCCCGACCCTCTCTGTTACCCCTCGACCGAACAGTCAGCCACCAGGGCAACAGACACAAAGAAACCAAAAAACACAGGGAAGCATCCTGTGGCTTGACAAAACAAAGCCATGATGGGCAAAAATACATGCAAAGCGCAACGGGCGCTCTTCACCATGACCGGAGAGCCGAATCGGATTCGAAACAAGGAACAACGTGACCCAACGATGAACGCAAGTGTCCCAGCCCTGCTGATGCTGCACCGAACGGTGTTGGCCCTGTCCGACCCTCCGTTCAAGGGTGGATACCTGGATGCCGATCCAGTGGCCATGTGGGCCGGCATCTGCTTCGTCGCGGTGGTCACGGTGGCCTATTTTTTCCTGAACCGTCGAACCGGGAAACGGTGACATCCTGCGATGCGGGCACCGTTGCTGGACAACGAAAACACACAGAGGCTGCTCAGACCATGACCAGGGGGAAAACCTCCGGAAACCTGAAGACGTACTCGCTGCCAAGGCTGCTCTGTTTTGCACAGCGCAAGCAGTTTAGCGGCGCACTCGTGATCCACGAAAAACGAGACACCATGGTCTCGTTTCATCAGGGAAGCCCCATCTATTGCGATCGGGTCAACCAGGACGACCTCCTGGGAAAACTCCTGGTCCGGGCGGCCCTGACCAACCCTGAAACGGTGAAGGATGCCTTGGCCCAACAGCAAAGCGACGCAAGGCCCATCGGGGCCATCCTGCGCGAGAGAGGCGTCTCGACCCAGGGCCTTTTCGAAGTCCTCAAGATCCAACAAAAACGAAAAATCCTGAGGCTCTTTCTCCTGGACCGTGAAGACTTTTCCTTCGAGCCGGGCTCGCCGCTGCCGCCCATGGCCGAGGAGTTGGCCGACCAGAGACTCGATGGCCTCTCGCTGGCCTGGCAAGGACTCGTCTCCATCAAGACTCCCGACGCACTGGAACGGGACCTGCGCGCACTCGAAGACATGGCCCTGCGCTGCAGCCATCCAGTCCAGCTCCCCGATCCCAAGGATGGGCATCACCTCCGTGCCATGGAGTTGCTCGCACAGCGGCATTGGAGCCTGGACCAACTCCATCGAGCCGTTGGCAAACGAAGGCCCGTCCTGGAGGTCCTGCATTATCTCTGGGCCATGGGAGTCCTCCAGATGCAGCCACTCACCCAACTGGGCCGAGCCCGTGAGCGGGCCGTCCAACAGGGATCTGCGACTCCAGGCGGGCCCGCCAACCGACGAGATCCCAGGGACAGCCCCCAGGCGCCGCCCAGGATGACGAGCATGTTTCGCTCCGTGGCAGAGGCCGCCCCGTCCAGTGGAGGGCCACAAATGGAAAGCCCGGACCAACCGCCGTCTCCCGCTCAAACCACGGCATCCAAACGGGCCGCCAGCCGGGAACTGCCCGCCCTGCCCGAAGACGCCCCGCCAGAGGCCCGCGCCCTCCATGAAGAATTGCGAGCCCGTCTGTCTGACATTGCTGACCAGGACCTGTTCGAAGTCCTGGGTCTTCCCCACGAAGCCACCAAGGCACAGGTCAAAAACGCCTACATCGGTCTGGCAAAGAAATTTCACCCAGACAGGGTGGCGTCTTTGGGCGTAGAGGCCCTGGTGGAACCAGCGGATCGCCTCTTCCAGCGCATCAGCGAAGCGTTCACGACCCTGATGAACGACTCCCAGCGCGAAGAATACCGGCGCATCATCGAAGATACCTCCCTCCAAGGCGACCGACAGGCCGCCCAGCGGGTCATGGAGGCAGAAGTCAACTTTCAAAAGGGAGAGGTGTTCTTCAGGAAGGGCGACTTGGACCAGGCCGAGACCTTTTTCGCCAAGGCTGTTGATGGCAACCCCGAGGAAGGGGAGCATCTCGCCATGCTCACCTGGGTCCGTCACATGAAGGCCAGGCAGGCAGGGAAGGTCTCCCAAGCCGGCATCACCGAAACCAGGCAAACCTTGGAGCAGGCAAAGAATTTGTCACCCAAGTGCCCCAGAATCTATTATTTTCTCGGAAAAATTCTTCAGGAAGAGAAACGACCCGATTCGGCTCTCGAAAGTTTTCGCATGGCCTTGCGGCTCAACAAGCACTACGTGGAAGCAGCCAGGGAAATCCATATCATGGAACTGCGCATGGCCAGAAACGACAAACCCACCAAGTCAAGCCTCTGGGACAAGCTACGCGGCAAATAGGAAGGCGATAGGGGAAACGAGAACGAACCGTCGTCAGGAATTGGTTCCGCCGAACGGAGAGGTGGTTTCGTCCATGGGGCGCGGTGTTTCTTCCACCGAGGGAGCATTCTGACCAGAGGTGGCAACTGGTGCATCCAGAGGGGCGCTCGTGGTTTCCCGGTCCGTTCCCTCTCCCGCCATGGCTTCCCCAATCGGCGCGGCTACGCTCGACGCCTCGGCGGGAGTCTCACTCGACGCCTCACCAGGCTTGGTCGCATCCACCTCGACCGGGGGCAGGTCCGCCTCGGTCATGCCGTACCAACGCTCCAGGACTTCCATGATCATCCGTCCTTGGCGCTCGCTGGAAATATTGAAGCTGGATTGCTTCCGGTACACGCCGTTGGTCTTGCGATACCGCACGATGGCCACCTTGGGCGCGCGGTATCGACCAGCGGCCTTGTCCAGGTCCTGGTAGAGAAACATGATGGTCGCCCAGGCCCCTTTGGACAACACCGCCCGGTCCACCTCACGGCGCACCAGCACCCCGTCCTCGTTGCGATAGTCGAAGGTCAATTCTTCGATCGTTGCACTCATGTCACACTCCTGTCGGCTGGAAACCGTCCTTCACCAGACCCCTTGGCACCCCTCCACACCGTGGGGCCGTCAAGCCGCCTTTTGTCTGGAAGCAGACCCTACGTCAGGCAAGGCACCGAGGCCCAAAGGTACTTTGGCCCACATCAAAGTCAAGGATTCTCTTTTGAAACCCTCAGGTCCCAGGATCCCGTGCAGGCCACCAGCCCCCTGGCATCCGTGAGACAGGCACCGCCCGCCCGGTACCGTCCCAACGCCATGGGCCGGATTTCGAAAAAGAGTCCATAGATCCCAGGCTCCAGCCTGGGAGGGCCACAAACCAACAGTCCTGACGGCGCGTCCCGGGCTTCCAACCAAGAAAACGCCGGCAGGGGTCCCATCTGCTCATCCAACAAAAAGGCGAGTCGGGCGCCAGCCGGCAATGGGATCTGGATGCAGGGACGATCCAAGACCCGCTCCACAGCGATGACCAACCCCATCCACCTGCGCCCAGACAAAACGCCTGGCAGGATCCAGTCAAGGTGTCCCGCCCGCCGGACCGGTCCAGCAGGCCGAAACAGGTGATACAAGGGACAGGGATCTCCTGCCCGCCCTCCGATCCTGACGCGGCTTTTCTTTCCCCTCCGCACGGCATGCAGAGGCAAGATGCCCGCGTTGCAGCGAAGCCTCACCGTCTCACCAGTCCTGTCGTCCCGGATGACCTCTCGGTCCAGGGCGCTGTCCCAATGGTCCCACAGGACCAGGGCCGCCAGGGACCTGGCCGTGAGATCTCCCCGCCCTGCAAAGAGGTCTCGGGACAACTCTTGGGCCAGGAGGTTCCCCTCGCCATGTCCCGGCAGGAGTTCGTCGAGGACCCGAAGTGCCAGGGCTCCGTCCACCATCTGGATTGCCTGCCTCGTCCCGCGCCCAGCGGTCAGTGCCCTGCCAATCCGGCTCAACAACCGGTCCAGAACGGACAGGGGGCGGCCCGTCCTGGCCGCGGCCCAGAGCCGAAGCGCCAAGGCGCCAAGCCTCGCGCCGCCAGGCAGGTCCCTGCCGGGAGACAACCCCGTCTCGAGGAGCGCCCAGAGGCCACAAAACGGGCACCTTCCCACATTGCCCACCAGACGCGCCTGCAGCGCCTCGGCCATGGCCGCCGCCTCATGGCGCCGCCCCATCCGAACCAGCGCCCAAACCGCCGAGGACTGCACCTCGGGTGAGGCCGCCGCGCCGAACACATGCTCCAAAACCAGCCCCTCCGGTCCCACCCAGGGTTTCAGCAGCCCCAGGCCACCGGAAGAAAAACGCCCCCCGCTGCCTGGCAGGGATCGCACCGAACCCGCCATCCACTCTCGTCTGGTCCGCCCGTCTCCCACCTCGGAAAGGGCCGTCCATGCCAGCAGGGCAGCCACCCTGGCCGCCCCGTCATACAGAGGCCGGCCGGCCATGCGCAGGAGCACAGGAAGGAGCCGACAGCGCCGCCCCGCACAGATCCACCCCTGCGAAGGGCGCGCCTGGCGGCCCGAGACCATCAAGGGGCCCGACGTAAGCGGCACCAAGCCGGCCGACCACCTGGCCGATGTTCCGTCGGCCCCCTGCACATCCACCTCGACTTCCCGTCCCTCGCCGGTCACCCGGCCGCACAAGACGGCGCCGGCCCGGGGATGGGAGGGCCAGGTGCCAACTGGGATCACTCCCTGGACAGCATAGGACACCGAGCCATCAAATCTCCCGGACAGTTTCAGACAGACCTCGTCGCCCGGATGCACCCAATCAGGTCCAGACAGCGAAATGTCGGTCCCAGCCACCCACTCGACCACCTCGGTCCAGGAAAGGTGCCCGCCCACCAGCCCTGCCGCACGCAGGGAAAACCGCCCCCTGTGGCCGGGCGCCGCCAGGCAAGCCGCAGGCCGCGATCCCCTCGCTGCGACGAGAAACCCGTGACGCCCCATCCCACCCCCTGGCTGAGCCTTCCGGGATCCATCCACCAGGGTCAGGAAGGTTCCAGGGGCCGTTGCTTCGATGCAGACGCGCCCAGAAGGCCGCAGCGTCGGTCCCGAGGGAGCAATGCGCCAGACATGGGGCGGCTCCACAAAGACCTCTGCCGTCCCCTGCACCTGCCTGCCACCCAGACTCTGGATCGCAAAGACGGGAACCTTCCCCAGGGCCCCTTCGGGCAAGGCCAATGTGACCCGACCAGCTCCCGACGGCTTGCCAAGCACCTTGTAGACCAGCCGACCCTGCCATTCCAAGAGCAGGATTCCAGGGCCGCCGGATGGTTTCCAGCCGACTCGGACCGAGAGCAGGCTTCCCTGCCGCTCGGCCTGGACCGAAAGCCGCTGCTCATCCTGCGATGACCCGTCATGGACCGCAGCCGCGCCGGGCAGCCGAGCCCAGAGAATCTTGCCTTGGGCACCACCTCTGGTCCAGGCAAGGCGAACGCCTGGAGACGAGCGTCGAAACGGACAAAAGGACATCCCCAAGCCAGGCAGACAGGTCCATAAAGACCCGTCGTCCAGATGGAGGCTGTCGGTGACTAGGCCCGGCCTGGCCAGAAACCAGCCCGCCTGCCTATCCAGCACTTCCACCGGCAGGACCTCCCCACCCGGCCACCAGGTGCCACGTCGATGCGTCCCTGACCGATCCCGAACCAGGGCCTCGACCCAGAGGCACCTGCCACTTTCAGGAATCGCAAGGGGCACCCGCCCTCTGCCCCGCTCGTCGAGACAGGCCTGGGCAGCGCCCCCGGCAAAGGGCTCCACCCCGCAGGACCGTGACCATCCCCACCGGATGCGAAACCTGCCCCCCTTGTCGCGAAGCCAGGACCGCCCTGCCTCGATCACCACATCGAGGCCCTCGCTTCCCGGAAGCAGCCGAAGTCTCGGGCCGGGATCCCTGAGCGGTCCCTCCACAGACAACCAGGCCAACCGTTCACACCGCCCCCTGCCGATGCGCAGCATCACCTTGCCTGGAACCAGGTCCCTGGGCAACCGGACGGTCCCCCCGAAGAGGCCCTCTGGCGACAGCCGCAGCCGGCCCACCACCCTGCCCGCCGATCCCGCCTCCTCCACCACCACGCCCAGGGAATCCACTGAAGACCGAGCGCCCAGGAAGATTCCAGCAAGGGCCAACTCGTCGCCCGGCCTGACCGGGCCGTGGTCACCGACCCACAGACGAAGGAACCGGCATTCTCTCCCGGCCACGGACCTTGGTTCGACGATGGCCACCACCCGCTGTTCACCGCGACCCGCCACCACGAGGGTCCTGCGCCCGGCGGGCACCTCCGTCGAGAAGGTGCCGTCCGCACCGCTGCGGCCCGCCTGGAGGATCGCCCCGCTCTCGTCCAGGATCTCGATGGGCTCGCCAGGCGCCGGCCCGACCGGACCAAACAGCGCCGCCAGGATCCCGCGCGAGGTGCGATGCACCAGGACACGAAGCGTCCCCGAGACCAGGAGCCGGCCCCAGACGATCCGTTCCGATCCCTGATCCATGCGGGTGATCAGGGCCAGGTGCCAGGGCCCCTTGCCCAGGCGCGACCCATGGAAAACCTGGATCCCCGGCCCCACCACCTCGCGGTCCTGCGACCATTCCAACCGGGGCAGCAAAAACCCTCCTCGTTTGGGAGACCATTCCAGGAGTTGCACCGCCGCCACCAGGTCCCAACGATGGATGGGCGCGACCCGGATGCGAAACCGCCCGGCGCCCAGCGGCACCGTCAGCGGCGCCCCCTTCTTCACAAAGGACAAGACTTCCACCGGGGCCCGTGGCTGCCTGGTCCCCGGTTCAGAGAGCCACTCGGCCAAGTCGGGCGACTTGGCCGACTTGGCCGACTTGGCCGACTTGGCCGACTTGGCCCTGCACCGATCCCATCCTCCCTGGGCAGCAGGCTGCCGCGACGATCCAATCGCCATACCCAGAGCGGCCAGGAGAAAAAGCATGGATCAGAAAGGCGATGCCATGCCGCAGGCATCGTAGAGGGCGGCGATTCGTTTCCTGAGGGTCACGTCCCGGGCCCGCAGGGAAATGAGCGCCACCCGGTCTCTCTTGAACGCAGCCATGTCCTTGGACTCCAGGTCCCCGGCAAGCTTGTTCCAGGCCGCCGCCATGTCGCGAAACATGCGCGCCCGACGGGCCACCAGTCCATCGAATTCCTTCGCCCCGGAATGAAACACAGCCAGGGCCGCGGCTGTCTTACTCATCAATGCGGCCAGGGAACGCAGCCGCATGGGATCCGCCCCACCGGAAAAAAGCCCCGAACCCGACGCCCCCAGCGGCGCGATGCGTTGGGCATGGAACCGATTGAATGACTCGAGCGCCTGTTTCATACGGCAAGGCAGTCCAGCATCCACCGCAGCGCCCGCCCCCTCCTGCCCGCCCTTCCGACAGGCACCCAACCCCAAAACCATCCAGACAATCAACCACAGCCCCATGAAGGCCGACTTGCTTCGCAGTGCCATGCCACATCTCCCCGTCACGTCACATCTCTCCGTCGCCTCACATCTCTTCGTCACATCGCACCTTTCCGTCACGTCACATCCCTTCGTCATGCATCATCCCCGTACCACGCGCGGTCCCACGTGACACCCCTATCCCACGTCACGATGCCCATGCACCAGGCCACCGTTCTCATCGAGCCGGCTCCGCGGCGAGCCCTCTGTGCAAGGCCACGACGCGCCCAAAAGAACAGGCCACGGCAACGTCGAGCAGACCGTCCCCGTCGAAGTCGCCCAGGGTGAGCGCCACGGGCGAATCACAGGTGTCGAATCGCTCCACGACATGAAAACGGCCGTCTCCTTCCCCGGCCAGGGACCAGATTCCATCGCTTCCCGCCGAGGCCACCAGGAGATCGAGCCAGGGGTCGGCGGTCACGTAACCCGCCACCACGGCGGTGAGTCCCTCTTCCAACGCCACCCTGTCGGAACGGGAAAACTGGCCCTCGCCCAGGCCCACCAGCACCGTCACGAGTCCGTCTTCGCTGCTGGGCACCGCCAGGTCCAGAAGGTCGTCGGCGTTGAACGCCCCCACCACAAGATCCGAGGGCCTGTCGCCCACGATCCGCGCCGTCACGGACCCGAAGGCACCCCGTCCCACCCCGGGAAACAACGTGGCCATGTCGTATCTGCGCCGGATGGACACAATGTCCACCAGGCCGTCTCGATCCATGTCCGCTGCGGCAACGGCCTCGGGACCGCCGTAATCGTAGAGCAGGGACGTTGCATCCAGACTGCCGTCTCCGCGGCCCGACAGGAGCATGATCCGGTTGGCCCGCCCAAGGGCCGCCGCCACGTCCAGGCGCCTGTCTCCGTTCCAGTCCGTCACCGCCAGGTCCGACAGCGCACCAGGCAGGGCCAGGACCCGGCTCGCATCGTAGGTCCCGTCGCCCCGGGACGAAACAGTCGCCACAAACCCCGACTGCAGGCCAGTGGCGTCGGCAGCCATGGGGCCACCTGCGATGAGATCCAGTCCATCGACCCCGTCCAGGTCCGCCACCCCCACCGCGGTCACCGGCGCGGCCATGGAAAACTGCATTGCCTGGGTAAACCGCCCCGTCCCGTCGTTGGAGAGCAGCACCAACCCGCCCGCCCCGTCAGGGCCGCCGGCACATCCCACCAGCAAGTCCAGGTCACCGTCTCCGTCCAGGTCCGCGGCCCGAACCGCGTCGGGCCAGTCGCAGACGTCCATGGGCTCGGCCGCGTCGAAACTCCCGCTGCCTCCGCGGCAATGGCTGCATCCGTCTCCGTCCTGGTCGTTTCCGTCGTCGCAGGCCTCGCCTGGTTCCACCACCCCGTTGCCGCAGCCGCCGATGCATCCGCTCCGATCGAACGAACAGTCCTCTGTGCAGGCCAAAAAGCCCGATTCGAACCCCAACGCAGCACAGTCCTGCCCCCCCAGGTCTGCTCCATCGCAGGCCTCCGCTCCCTCCCGGATGCCGTTTCCGCAGCCCCCGGCACAACCCGACAAATCAAAGGAGCAGTCCGAGCGACAGGCCAACCAGCCCGACTGGAAACCCAGCTCCGCACAGGTCAGCCCCCTCAGATCCGTGGCGTCGCAGTCTTCCTTGCCAGAGGCCAGGCCATCCCCGCAGGTCCAACAACCCGACACATCGTAGGTGCAGTCCAGGCTGCAACGCACCTGTCCTTTGAGAAAACCCATGTCCCGGCAGGTGGCGCCCTTGAGGTCCGATCCGTCGCAAGACTCGCCGTCGTCTGCCACCAGATCTCCACAGCGAGGCTTGGTGCAGTCCATCCGGCAGGCATTGGGCACCCCGTCGGCGTTCTGCGGCCCTTCGTCGCATTCCTCCCCGAGGTTGAGCACTCCGTCTCCGCATTCCCCTGGCCGCAGACGCGACTTGGGCTCGCATGCCGCCACTCCAACCAGACCCGCCAGGGCGACCAGCCCAAGGATGCGGAATGCAGCCCCACTGCACCGGCTCCCCTCCAGTCTGGAAGGCTTGTTTCCTCGCCACGACAAACCCGGCAACAAACCTGACGAACCCGATAAACGACGCGACAAACGATGCAACAAGGCATATGACATGGAGCTACGATTCATGGATGGGATTTTACGGTCCGAGTCTCGCCCCTGTCCAGCACTTTGCATCGAAGAAACCACCGACACGAAACCAGCCGTCCAAACGCCCCGGAAGGTTTTTGCCTTTTCATGCGCCAAAACCAAAGATATACTGTCTTCGTATCGTGACGCTACGACCGGGGTGACAGAGACGCGCAAACCAGCCACAGACACAACACAGGCTGCGGGAAAGGCATCGGCGATCAACTGCGATTCGGACGGCGACGGGTATGGAGAATACCCGCAG
>CAZIJS010000117.1:0-13432 GCA_964539505.1 uncultured Myxococcales bacterium | reverse complement strand
CCTCATGGGCACCGATCGCAGCGCCACCCTGCTGTCGGCCATCGATCGAACGGTCACGGCCATGGGCGGCAGGGCACTGCGACGAGCCCTGGCCTATCCACTCAAAGACATCGACGCGCTCAACCGGAGACTGGACGCAGTGGAACGTCTTCTGGAAGCCGGCACGAAGCTTCGAGACATCCAAAAGCTCCTCAAGCAGGTGGGAGACCTGGAACGGCTGGCCAGACGCCTGGCACACGGGGTGGCAGGGCCCAAGGACCTGGCAGCACTGAGACGGTCCCTGGAGGTCATGCCGGAACTCGACCAGGTGCTCTCCTCGCTCCATGCACCAAAATCCGACCTGGGCCGCGATCTCTCCCTGCTCGGACTCGGTGGCGACCTCCTGGAAGACATGGCGCACAAACTCTCGCAGGCCCTGGTGGACGATCCCCCCGCCACGGTCAAAGACGGAGGCCTGTTCCGTCCTGGGTACCATGAAGAACTGGACCGGCTCGTGGAGCTGTCACGTGGAGGCAAGGACAACATCTTGGCCATCGAGGAACGAGAACGCAAACAAACGGGCATCTCCTCACTCAAGGTCAAGTACAACAAAGTTTTCGGCTACTACATCGAAGTAACCAAGGCGAACCTGGCCCAGGTTCCCGAGAACTACACCAGGAAGCAGACCCTGGCCAATGCGGAACGATTCGTCACTCCAGAGTTGGCCCGCTACGAAAGCCTGGTGCTGGAAGCCGAAGACAAGCGACTCGCCTTGGAGCAGCGACTGTTTTCAGAACTCTGCTCGGATCTGGCCAGGGATCGAGACCGGATCGCCCGGCTGGCCTCCGCCCTGTCGGAGGTGGACCTGCTCTGCGGATTCGCAGCCCTGGCCGGCAGCCGGGACTACGTACGCCCTGAACTGACCGCCGAGCCACTGCTCGATATCAAGGAAGGCCGACACCCGGTCGTGGAACAAAAACTGGCCCCAGGCGCCTTCGTTCCCAACGATACGTATCTGGATGCAGAGACCCAGCAGCTCCTCATCGTCACGGGACCGAACATGGCAGGGAAGTCCACGATCATCAGGCAAGTGGCACTGATCACGCTCCTGGCCCATACAGGCTCCTTCGTGCCGGCTTCAAAGGCCCGGATCGGCGTGACGGACCGCATCTTTACCCGCGTGGGAGCCTCCGACAACCTGGCCAGGGGCGAGAGCACGTTCATGGTTGAGATGAAGGAAACCGCCCGGATCCTCGCGCAGGCCACCTCATCGAGCCTGGTGATCCTCGACGAGATCGGACGGGGCACATCCACGTTCGACGGCATGTCCCTGGCATGGGCCGTGGCAGAGCATCTCCACGACCGAAGCCGGGCCAGGACCATGTTCGCCACACACTACCACGAGCTGTGCGGCATGGCGGAACTCAAGCCGAGGGTGCGCAACTTTGCCGTCCTGGTCAAGGAATGGAAAGACGACATCGTCTTCCTCCACAAACTGGCTCCGGGAGGAGTGAACCGCTCTTATGGCATCAAGGTGGCAAAGCTGGCCGGCCTGCCCAAGAGCGTGATCGCCAGGGCGGAAGAAATCCTCAAGCTCCTGGAGAAAAACCGCCGCCCGTCGGACGCCGCCCAACTCAGCCTCTTCGACCTGGTGGCATCGAAGGACCGCCGCAAAGGCCGTTCCCGCCCCATGGCCGCAGCGATCCATCCCTCCGTCCAAAACGCATCGCCCCAAAGCGCATCGCCGGAACAAACCAGTCAGCCGTCGCATCAGGCCCTTGCCGCAGAACCTGATCCATCCCGCTACGGTGCCCAGGAGACAGCCTTGCCCAGTCCCCGATCCCATCCAGCCCTGGCGCTGCTGGCAGAAACAGACCCTGACGCCCTGACTCCGAAACAGGCCCTGGATCTCCTCTACCGGCTCAAAGAAAAACTCTGAAAAAACGTCCCTTGACCGGAATCCTTTTTGGGGCCAGTTACCTCTGAGTAACTGATACTTAGACAAACCGAAACCGCTTGCAGTCAAAATGGTTTTCGAACAACACCAAGGCATGCGGAACCCACGAGGAGGTGCTGGATCATGAAAATAGCAGTGACCGCGAAAGGCAACGACCTGGATGCCCCCATGGACCCTCGTTTCGGCAGGGCCCAGGCGTTTTTCATCTGGGACAGCGAAACAAAGACCGGCCATGTGATTGACAACTCGGCGGGTGTGAACGCCGCCGGGGGCGCGGGAGTGACCGCTGCTCAGACCATGTCTCAAGCAGGCGTCACGGTGGTGATCACGGGCCATGCAGGCCCCAAGGCCTTCAGCGGCCTGCAGGCATCGGGCATCGACGTCTACCTGGCGCAGGAGGGCACTATCCGGCAGGTCATCGAAGCATTCGAGGCCGGCACTCTCGAGAAACAGACGAGCGCCTGAACCGACTGGAGGAACATTGCCATGCGAATCGCCGTTGCATCGGGCAAAGGCGGCACGGGCAAGACCACTCTGGCCGTGGGTCTGGCCCTGACGGCACCCGAGCCCTGTCATCTCATCGACGCAGACGTGGAGGAACCCAACAGCCGGTTGCTCCTCGGCCCCACGGATCTCTCCAAGCGTCCCATCACCATTCCCGTCCCCGTCGTGGACCTGGACCAATGCGTACATTGCGGCGACTGTGCCAAAATCTGTGAATTCCACGCCATGGCCTACCTGGCCGACAAGCCCGTGGTCTTCGCAGACCTCTGTCACGGCTGCGGCGGCTGCATGCGCGTCTGTCCCACCGACGCCATCCAGGAAGTGCCCCTGTCCATCGGCGAACTGGCCCAGGCAGCTCGCGGCGACATCCTGCTCACAGAGGGTCGCCTGGACGTGGGCAAGGCACTTCCCACGCCGGTCATCCGACAAACCGTGACGCAGACCGCACCGGATCGACCACTCACCATCGTAGACAGCCCACCCGGCACGTCCTGTTCCATGATGACGGCCGTGCGCAACGCAGACATGGTCATCCTGGTCACGGAACCCACGCCGTTCGGACTCAATGACCTCGTCCTGGCAGTGGAAACCCTACGCCAGCTCGAACAGCCCTTCGGCGTGGTGATCAATCGCGCCGATGCCGGCGACGACCGAGTCCTGCGGTACTGCGAGAAGGAAGGTATCGCCCTGTTTGCCGCCATCCCCCACGATCGGAAAGTAGCAGAAGCCTACTCCCGCGGCCGCCATCCCGTGGAGGCGGTCCCCGGCATGAAGGAAACCTTCGAGCAGCTCTGGACCACGGTCCTGCGAGCCGCTGCAGAACAGACGGCAGGAGGGCCATCATGACCGACAAACCGAAAGAATTGGTGGTCATCAGCGGCAAGGGCGGAACGGGCAAAACCAGTGTCACCGCATCCTTCGCCCTGCTGGCGCAGCGAGCCGTGATGGCGGACTGCGACGTGGACGCCGCCGACCTGCACCTCGTCTTAGCGCCCGACGTTCGAGACGAACATGAATTTTACGGCGGCCGCACAGCCAGAATCGAGCAGTCGGGCTGCACCTCCTGCGGAATCTGCCAGGATGTCTGCCGTTTCGACGCCGTGACGGTCCACAGCGGTCCCGACGGCCGAGACATTTATGAAATCGATGAAGTCTCCTGTGACGGATGCGGCGTCTGTGTCTGGTTCTGCCCCACGGAAACCATCCAGTTTCCCGAGAACCTGAGCGGACACTGGTACCGCTCCCAAAGCCGGGTGGGCCCCATGGTCCATGCGAAACTTGCCATCGGCGCTGAAAACTCCGGCAAACTCGTCTCAGTGGTACGCAACGAAGCCAAAAAGGTCGCCACAGAGCAGGCAATCGATCTCATCATCGTCGACGGTCCTCCCGGCATCGGTTGCCCGGTGATCTCCGCCATCACCGGCGTGGATAGGGTCCTGGTGGTGTCGGAACCCACGGTCTCCGGCCTCCACGACCTGGAACGAGTCCTGGAAACCGCCGGGCACTTCAACGTCCCTGCGTCCGTCTGCATCAACAAATGGGACATCAATCCCGAGCAGGCCGAGGCCATCGAAGCCCGTGCCCATGAAATGGGTGCCCAGGTCCTGGGTCGTATCCCCTACGACCCGGCCGTGACCAGGGCCCAGGTCGAGGGCAAGGCCGTCGTGGAGCTGGGCGGCCCCGCCGCTGACCGGATCCGCGAGGTCTGGCAGGCCCTCGCCCAGTCGCTCGGTCTGGAACGCGACTGAGAAGAGAGACATCTTCCCAAACAAACAGGGTCCCGGTCGGAACCGGAGACTGTCCTTTTCTCCTTTTCTCCTTGCATCCTTCTTTCTTCCGGAGAAAAAGGACCCTGTTGCCACGGCTCCAGTGGCGATTCAGAGCAGTGGCGACTCAACCAAAAAAGCGCACATGGACAGAGCCCATCCATGGAGGAAGACATGGCCCCCGAAGACCAACTCGAAATCAGGCTGCCCGAAGCAGACCGAGACGTCTACGATCTCATCGTCGCCGAAATCCGGCGCAACGAGGAAACCATCAACCTGATTGCTTCGGAAAACTACCCACCCAAGGCCTGCATGAAGGCGCTCAGTTCCCTGCTGTCGGGAATCTACAGTGAGGGCTATCCGGGCAAGCGCTACTACAAGGGCCTGGAGAACGTGGACAAAATCGAGTCCATCGCCATCGAACGGGCCAAGCAGGTTTTCGGAGCGGAGCATGCAAACGTCCAGGCCCTGTCGGGCGCCAATGCCAACCTGGCTGCCTACCTGGCACTCCTGGAACCAGGTGACCGCATCCTGAGCATGGACCTGGATTCGGGCGGACACCTCAGCCATGGCGCATCGGTGAGCTGTGTCTCCAAAATCTATGACGCATACCATTACGAGGTGGCCCTGCCCTCCGGCCTGCTCGACTACGACGCCATCGAATCGCTGGCCAAAGAACTCCGACCAAAGCTCATCGTGGCGGGTGCCAGTGCCTACCCGCGCAGCATCGACTTTTCGAGATTCAGGACCATCGCCGACCAGGTGGGCGCCTATCTCATGGCGGACATCTCGCACATTGCGGGCCTGGTGGCCGCCGGCAGACATCCCAGCCCAGTACCCCACTGTGACCTGGTGACCACCACCACCCACAAGACCCTGCGCATGACCAGAGGCGCGCTCATCTTGACGAAGAAAGCGTTGGCCAAAAAAATAGATAGAGCGGTCTTTCCCAGGCTCCAAGGCGGCCCGCACCAGGCCAACATCGCGGCCATCGCCGTGGGTCTCCACCTGGTGTCCCAGCCCGAATTCGTCTCCTACATCGACCGGGTGGTGGACAACGCAGCCACTCTGGCGCGGGCGCTCATGGACAAGGGACTCACCCTGTTCACCCAGGGCACCGACAACCATCTCATGCTCGTCGATTTGCAGGACATGGGCCTGGATGGCGAAACAGCGGCCACGGCCCTGGAAGAAGCGCACATCGTGGTCAATAAAAACAAGATCCCGGGAGGGAAGGGGTCTGCGCTCAGACCCATGGGGATCCGCCTGGGTACCCCGGCGGTGAGCACCAGGGGCATGGGCGCCAAAGACATGCTGCGCATCGCAGACTGGGTGACCCAAATATTGCGGGATCCCACAAACGAACCGACCAAAGAGGCCGTCAAGCAGGAAGTGCTCGCATGTTGTCAGAATTTCCCGATTTACGATCAAACCTATTAGTATGACAAATGAGTATGAAAAATGCGCGGCCTGTGATGTGCCCCACGAGATTGACACAGGATCGATCGTTCCGTCCTGATTGCTGAAAAAGGAGCAGCAGACCCTTGGAATCCACCCTGACCTTCGGTGTTATCCTGGCGACTGGTTTTCTCGCGGCGGAAGCCATGGTGAGCCTGGGCTTTCCCAAGGTGACCGGCTACATCCTGGCTGGGATCCTTCTCAACCCGAAACTCAACAGTCTCATCCCAGGGACCGTGGTCACCCAAAGTTCCGTGATCACGAATTTCAGTCTCGCCTTCATCACCTTTTCGGTGGGCGGCAGCCTTCTTTGGCCGCAACTCAAGCGCCTGGGCAAGTCCATCGTGGCCATCACCATTTTCGAGGCAGAATTCGCTGCGCTCACCATCCTGCTGTCCTTCGTCTTGCTGGGCCCGTTTCTCTTTCCGGGCCATCATCCCATGACCACCTGGATTCTGCCGCTGGCCCTGCTCATGGGAGCCCTGGGCAGCCCCACCGATCCCTCCGCAACCCTGGCGGTGGTACACCAGTACAAAGCCAAGGGACCTGTCACCGACACCATCCTCGGGGTCACGGCATTCGACGACGTGGCGGGCATCCTCAACTACAGCTTTGCTTCGGTGATCGCCCTGGTCCTGGTTTCCGGCAAGGGCTTCTCCCTGGGCGGTTCCATCGGCAGGCCCCTGGTGACCATTTTCGGGGCCATCGGACTCGGAGCGACCTTCGGGGCCCTGCTCGTGTTGATCTCTCGCTATGTCATGCGCAAAGATACGGAAGGCGCCCTCATCGTCCTCATCTTCGGGATGCTCGGACTCTGCTTCGGCCTGGCCAAACACCTCGAGTTGGATGAACTCCTGGCAACCATGAGTATGGGCATGGTCGTGATCAATGCATCCAAGAGAGGCCCAAAAATCTTCGCCATGCTGGAACGCTATACCGAAGAGTTGGTGTTCGTCCTGTTTTTTACCATCAGCGGCATGCTCCTCGACGTCAAGGTCCTCCTCCATGCCTGGCCGCTCGCCCTCCTCTTCGTCGTGGCCAGGGCCGCTGGAAAACTCCTGGGCACCATCACCGGAGCACATATTTCAAAGGCCCCGGCCCAGGTCAAAAAATACGCGTTCGGCGGACTCATTCCCCAGGGAGGCATCGTGATCGGCCTGGCCCTGCTCATCTCGGACCACCCCGGATTCAAGACCTTCTCCCACGTGATCCTGAGCGTGGTCCTGGGGGCCACCGTGCTCCACGAACTCCTGGGCCCCATCGCCTCGAAGTTCGCCCTGAACAAGGCGGGAGAACTCTCTGGAAATCACAGGGCAGACCATGATACTCATGCCCCAGAAACGGACTTGGACGGTTCGCCGGACAAACCGGACCAATCCACGAAAGACAGCCCAGACAAACCTGGGATCTGACCCGAAAACAGCGGGGGAGAAGCAATGACCGACTTCATCCTCAACACCACCAGGCAGGCGCTGGCACTGGTCTTACTCGTGAGCGGCCCAGTGCTCTTGGCAGCCGTGGTCGTGGGTCTCCTTTTCGGGGTCCTCCAGGCAGCCACACAAATCCAGGAACAGACCATCTCGTTCGTGACCAAGGTGGTGGCCGTGGCCCTGGTCCTGGCGGTGACGGCGCCCTGGATGGGAAGCCAACTCACCAGGTTCGCCAATGCCGTCTGGAGTGCCATCCCGATGGTGGGGCGATGACCCTTCTGTTTTTCCCTCCATGCCACGACGCGACCAGGTGACGGGATCGACATGGACGCACTGATCCATTGGCTCGATACGCTTCCATTGGAACGCATCCTGGCAGTGGCCATGCTCACCCTGGCCAGAACGGCGCCCATGGTGTTCATCGTCCCGGCACTGGGAGGTGCCAACCTGCCCACCACGGCCCGCTCGGTGGTGGCCTTCGCGCTCACTGCCGCCTGCTATCCCTTTGCCTGGCAAACAGCCGGGGCGCTTCCCACCGATACCCTCATCGTCTCACTATTGGCCGTCAAGGAAGGTCTCGTGGGCACGGTCATGGGGCTCTTCGTCGCCATTTTCTTTCTCGCCGCACAGGCAGCGGGTCGGATCGTGGACATGGTCCGCGGAAGCCAGATGGCCTCCATCACGTCACCCCAGACCGCGTATCCGACATCGCCCATGGGATTCTTCTTCCTACTCCTTGCCGTGGTGGTGTTCCTCGCCCTGAGAGGCCATTTGCTCCTCATTTCTGGCCTCGCCAGAAGTTATGAACTCATTCCCCTGGGCAGGGTTCCCATCCAGCGGGGCTGGGGGGCCACTGCAGCTCTGGCCATTCACCTCGGGAGGGAATATTTCCTCATCGCCCTGGGCCTTGCCGCACCCATCCTGGCAGCCTCTTTTCTGTTGGATCTGGCCCTGGGCCTGGTGGGCCGGGCCGCACCACAACTGCCCGCATACTTCGTGGGATTGCCGCTCAAAGCCTGGGGAGGCGTGGCTGTAGTCTTCGTCACCCTCCCCCTGCTCGTGGGCTCCTTGGAACGCATCTCGTCCTGGGCGGTGAGGGTCCTCACCCAGGCAGTCGTCATGCTGGCATCAGGCTCGTAACAGGGGGAAAGTCCGTCATGTCACAACGACGTGAGTTCACGTCCGAAGCGTCCAAAACCGCTTCCTCGACATTCTCCAAGGCGCATGGGCAGGCCAGGACCATTCGATTCGGCACAAGGCCTTGATCCTGCCCCTTCTGCTCACCAGTCTGGTGGCCGAGACTGCTGCAGCCCGGCCCTCGCGCAACGGGCCCGAGGCAACTGGAACCAGGTCTCGGCCCCTTCCACTGGCGGTCCTCCTGGTCTCGAAACAAGACGGCAAAAACGGCAAGGCTCTGGCAGACGCCGTGTCGGGGCAGTTGTCCTCTCTACCGGTCCGCCTCCAGACTCTGTGGCTCGACAGGCTGCCCGACAGACTCACCGACCAGGTCCGGCGGGCGGCGCATGCGGCGAAGCAAACTTCGGCCCAAGCGGTTTTCTGGGCGGACCTTCGGGCGGGCCGCCAGATTTTCCTCTACCTCACAAACCAGGCGGGCAGCAGAATCCTCGTGCGCACCATTTCCCCCAAGACCACCAACCAGGCAGACAGGATCCTGGCAACGGCCCTGGTGGTGGAATCATCCATGAGAGTCCTGATCTCCGGGGGCCGTATCGGACTGCATCGACAACAGCCACCGCCCCCTGCAGCCAGGCAGCAGCCTGCATCCGAATGGCTGGAAATCGACATGAGCTATGGACTCATGCCCCTTTCGGCAGACCCGGGACTCAACGAGCACGGCACCGCCGCAGAGCCGGGACTTTCGGTCCATTCGTCGGCTCCGACAGGCGGCCTCCAACGAAGAAGATGCCCAAGGCATCGTGGCCACCCTCCTGCCCAGGATCCGACGCCGTATCCTGCTCCTGACTAGGATGGACCAGGACACAGACGATCTCGTGGCCCAATGTCTCGTGGAAATCATGGAAATCCTCCCGCGATTTCGTGGGGACTCGAGCCTTGCCACCTGGGCTGACAAGGTGACCTATCGAGTGGCCATGCGGTCGCTGAGCAGACGACGCAGAAAAGAACGTACCGAACTGCCAGACAGTCGGTCCCCGGAGCAGACCCCCTTCGCCGCCATGCCAGCCGCTGCTGACAGCGACCCCCATCGCCAGGCGGTGACCAATGCGCTCGTGGATGGACTCCGGCGGCACCTCGATACCCTGCCTGAACCGCGCCGCACCTCCGTGGTCTTGAGGGTTCTCCTGGGCCACTCCATGAAAGAAGTGTCTCCCATCACCGGCGTCCCGTTGGAGACAGCGCGCAGCAGAGTCAAAAAGGGACTCCTGGAATTGAGACGAAGCGCCTCGGCGGATCCGCAGTTTCTGGATCTCCTGGGCCGACGAGGGGAGGTGCCCAGATGACGGGACGAAATCACGAACAACGGTCTCCCCGGAAACTTCCAGAACGGATCGCCGCAACGGGTTGTGCGCTCTGTGACGAGGTGGCGGCCAGAATCCTGGTCGAAGAACCAGTCCATCCACGAGACGTGGAAGCCTGTCGAATCCACCAGGAAACCTGTGCCCGATGTCGCGCGCTCGATGCCCTGGGCCCAGACCTGCTGGGAGAACCGGAACCAGCCGACGAGAAAAAGTTAGACGCTGTTTGGCATGCCATGGACCAGCAGATCCACCCCACCCATCATCGAAAGATTGCCCTGCCCGTGGCCATTGCAGCGGCCCTGGCAGTAATTGGCATTGCCTGGATCCTTGCCTCCCTGAACCGAAAAGATGCTGCGCAGAACCGTTCCAGGAAACAAGCGCCCCGCCTTCAGACCACTACCCTGACCCTGGCGTCTGGTTGCTTGCTCCCAGAGGCCCAGGGCCAATGCATGGAAACAAACCATGCCCTCTCCCAAGGGGCTGTCGTAACCTCCGCATCTGATCAGGTGCTGCTGAAACGGGGGAGAGACCTGGTCGTGGCAGCTTTGAACAAAACCACGTTCTCGATCCAGTCAAAGAGAGACGCCGTTGCCATCCGCCTGCTCACAGGCACCCTTGCCGTGAGGCTGACTCCCGGTCGCAATCTCTCTGTGGCCCTGCGCACCGACAGGGCCACGGTCCGGGTCAAGGGCACCATGTTTTCCGTGCGGCGCGACGCCCGAGACACCCTGGTAGCGGTGTCAGCGGGCAGGGTCGAGGTCACGTTCGGTCCCGACCACACCAGAGCCCTCCTGGGACCAGGCCAGGCGTTTTCCGTCGCCCATGCTTCCAGGATAGAAAAAATCGACGCAGCGACGCGCCGACTCCTTGCCTCCCTGGCCGCATCCGCCCATCGGCCCTATGTCCTGCCGGGTGCATCGGCACAGATGGACCAACATCCCGGCAAAGAGTGGCCCCCAGGACAACCTCGCGAGCCTTCGGCTGCGTCCCACGTACGACGATCCAAAACAACCGACCCCAAACCAGGCCTCGGCAGGGGCCACGAGCCGTCGGAAACCAACCGCTCGTCCGGCATTGGAGCCAGAACCCGCGGCTCTGCCCCTCTGGGCAACCTGGCCTTGCTCAAGAAGGCCCAGGACTGCAAAAAGGCCCGGAATTGGAGCTGCGCCCTGGCCACATACCAGGCCCTGGCCCAGGGGAAAGGCGGAACAGCCCTGTCATCGGCGCTGGTGGCCATGGCCCAGATCGAACTCGATGCCCTCCATCGTTTCGCCGCTGCGATCCGTCACTTCGATGCCTACCTGAAACGGAGACCGCATGGGGCCCTGGCGGCTGAAGCTCTCTACGGCAAGGCGCGCGCCCTGCGGGCCCTGGGGCGACGCAACCAAGAGAAACGAGTCTTGAAACGATTCCTGGAGCAATTCCCCAGTGCCATCCGTGCAGGCAGGGTGCGACGTCGCATCGAGGTCCTGGAACACAGGCCATGATCGGAAGCTGACCAGCCACTGCGTCAACAAATCCGCCTCCTGACAGATGTGGGAGAGAGAAAATCTGTTACAGTTGTTTCGTCGACTGATACCCTAACTGAGAGGAGACCTTCTCATGGCAGGTCATCCGGACCCGAAATACCTAGTAAATCTTGTGCGTGAACTGTGCGCACTACCAAGAGAAACTGAGTGGGTAGAGTTCAAGGTGAATGATGCCAACCCAGAGGATGTTGGCCAATACATCTCCGCTTTGGCCAATGCTGCGGCCCTGGTAGGTGAGGCGTTCGCATACCTGGTGTGGGGGGGTGCGCGATGAAGACCACGCGGTTATCGGCACCTCCTTTGAACCGCACGCAGCAAAAGTAGGCAATGAAGAACTGGAAAACTGGCTATTACGGCTGTTGGAAACCAAAATAGATTTTAGATTCTTCGTGGTCCCTGTTGAAGGTCATAGTGTAGTGTTGCTGAAAATTCCGCGGGCCACGCGTCATCCAGTGCGCTTCAAGGGAGAAGAGTTCATCCGCGTTGGGACGTATAAGAAAAAACTCAAGGATTTTCCTGAAAAAGAGCGGATCCTGTGGCGCATATTCGATCAGACACCGTTCGAGGTTGGCGTGGCTGTAGAGCACATGAGTCCTGATGACGTTCTTCGGCTGTTGGACTACCCAACCTACTTCGACCTTTTGGACCAACCCTTACCGACAGATCGCGATCGTATTTTAGGGGCACTGGCCGAAGATCAACTGATTCGCCGGTGTGAAGCGGGAGGATGGGATATCACAAACCTAGGCGGGATTCTGTTCGCCAAACGATTGAATGACTTTCACACTCTACGACGTAAGGCAGTGCGTGTGGTGCAGTATCTCGGTGTTGGTCGGACTGAAACGTTGAAGGAGCAACAAGGGGGAAAAGGTTACGCCTCCGGCTTTGAGGGACTCGTAGATTACATCAACGGTATCCTACCGACAAACGAAGTGATTGGACGGGCTTTTCGCAAAACGATGCCGATGTTTCCTGAACTGGCTGTACGTGAACTGGTAGCCAATGCGCTCATCCACCAGGACTTCTTCGTCCGTGGTGCTGGTCCGATGGTGGAAATCTTCGACAATCGAGTCGAAATCACCAATCCTGGCGAGCCGCTTGTGGATACTAATCGCTTTGTAGACACGCCGCCAAAGTCACGCAACGAGGCGCTTGCGTCACTTATGCGGCGTTTTGGGATATGTGAGGAACGCGGTAGCGGCATTGACAAGGTTGTCAGCCAAGTAGAGCTGTACCAACTTCCCGCCCCACTCTTCGAGAAACCAAGTGGTTTCACACGAGCAACTTTGTTTGCCCACAAGGATATCAAGGACATGGACAGACAAGAGCGGATTCGCGCTTGCTACTTGCATGCCTGCCTAAAGTACGTCATGCGAGACTGCCTAGCCAACGCATCCCTCCGGAAACGTTTCGGTATAGCAGAGCACAACAAGGCCGCTGTTTCACGCTATATCCGCGAGGCAGTGGAAGCGGGGATGATCAAACCCGTCGATGAACAGGCTGCCAAGAAGTTGATGAAGTATGTTCCTTTTTGGGCGTAATTTTCATTGATGGGCAATTGATGATGCAGCGGGGAGAGCACAATGAATCGACGCAACGCATGGAAATTACGGCAGTTACGTTGGCGGCCATTCATTGACGGGTAATTGATGGAGAGGATCCATGGTAACCGACACCAGCGAAGCAGCACTTGAAACTCTGTTCTGTTGGACGCTCACCGGAACCGACTGGACGCCGCGCGTTTCTGGCATGCCGTCTGTGGTTGCCGAGTCCACAGCACCCTACGTTGGAGCAGGGTAGCTCCCAGGTGATCCGGCGGGCTACGACCGAGAGTACTGCGTGGATCTCGTTCAGCTTTCGGCTTTCTTGAAGGCCACTCAGCCTAAGGCGCCGAAAACACTCGCCTTGGACGGGGACAGCCCCACACGGCGCAAGGTTGTCGCACGGCACCAATCCTACCCTTGGTCTTCTTCTCTGGGGCCGAGCCGCACCGACATATCGCCCAAGTCCAAAAAGATGCCGTCGGGGCGTTCCACGATACGATCCAGGAGCGCGTGCCAAAGATTCCGCCGGAACCTGGCCCGATATCGCCCGCTTTTGACCAGGCAATAGAAACCACCCCGGTCATCGTAGACCAGGGTTTCCAGCGCCAAGGGCTCTGATGTCCCGTCGCTCAGCTCGATGACCGCAGGGCTCTGGGTGAGGTCGATGGCATGGACGAAGTAGGCCGTGTCTTCCACATGAATGGGATAGATCTCGCGGCCCACCTGGATCACGAACCCGCCCCCTTCCAGGGGCCGGACGCTCCGAT
>CAZIJS010000116.1:0-13443 GCA_964539505.1 uncultured Myxococcales bacterium | reverse complement strand
CCTGTCGTTTGCCTACGCCGGACAGACCGGCGAGCCTCTTCCCGGGCTGGAGGTCCGTCTTACCGGGCCGGCCCAGGGGGCGACCACGATTTCTCTGAGTTCGGCAGACACGAATCTGCTCACGGTTCCCGCGTCGGTGACGATCCCAGACGGCCAGCAGTCCGCCGTGATCACCGTGACCGGGGTCTCGGCCTCATCGAATCCCGTGACCGTGACCGCGAGCCTGGACGGCAACCAGGTCCAGACGCAGGTGCGGGTCCTCGACGGCAGCGAGGTGCCTTCCCTGGTGTCCATCGATCCCTCCTCGGTGACCATGCAGCCCTCTGGGAGCGTGGATTTCACCGTGACCCTGGATCTGCCCGCGCGTCCTTCGGGAGAGACGATTACCGTGACCTCCGGGTCGTTGCTGTCAGTGCCGGCCACAGTCTCGGTGCCCGCAGGGTCTTTGACCGCCACCTTCACGGTGACGGCCGGGGCGAGCGAGGGGGCCGACCAGGTCACGGTCAGCCTGGGTGGAAGTTCGCAGGTGGCCACGGTGAACGTGGCAACCAGTGCCACGAACGGGCTCATCCTCGCCCAGGTGGTCTACGACGTGTCCGGGACAGACACCGGCTACGAGTGGGTTCAGCTCTACAACGGCACTGCATCAGCCATCGACTTGAGTGGCTATTCGATTGGATACGGCGGCACGGCCTACACCTATGGAACGCTCCAGTTGAGCGGCA
The DNA here is from genome assembly GCA_964539505.1 of uncultured Myxococcales bacterium. Classification (GTDB taxonomy): domain Bacteria; phylum Myxococcota_A; class Polyangia; order HGW-17; family SLPX01; genus CAZIJS01. Next base: position 12,718 of record CAZIJS010000116.1, on the reverse strand, counting down.
CGATCCAACCCGGGGCCTGTTTCATCGTGGGTGGTCCCAACGTATCCGCCGACAACGGCAACCCCACCTTCGACCAGGCAGTGGACTTCGATCCAGACATCCAGAACAGCGGCTCGGATGCCGATGCCCTGGCTCTCTTCGACGTGCCCGCCAATCAAATCACATCCAGTAGCGTGCCCATCGACGCGGTGATCTACGGCGGATCGAACACCAACGGCCTCGTGGACGAGACCGGCCAGGTGGGGGACGTGGACGTGGGCGATGCCTCGGCGGGCAATGCACTGGTGCGCACCGGTGCGGAGACATGGGCCATTGCACCTGTGGATCCTTCCAATTGTCCTGCTTTTTGATCGTCGGGCCTGAGACGTTTGTGTCTCGTTCATGATGTCCTGACAGCAGCCCACCATGGTTCTCTTCCTGGGAATTCTCTTTGCTCTCGCCGTGGCCCTGGCTCTGGGCCTGGGGCATTGGTATCTTTGGAGACGCCTCGTGGTAGACACGAGATTGGGACGCCCTTGGCGTTCTGTCGCGGGCGGCCTGCTTTGGACCGCCGCTCTGGGACTTCCGGTGACTGTGTTCGTGGCACGCCAGACCGCGAATCCTTTCGTGACGCCCCTGGTGTTTCTTGGTTTCACATGGATGGGGTTGTTGTTCTATCTGGTGGTGCTCTTGATCCTGCGCGATGCAGTGTTTTTGGGTTTTCGGTTCAGGCGTCGTAGGGCCGGGAGAGACGATCGACCTGCGGCCCAGGCGGATCCGAATCCTGCAATGCAGTCCGGCGACGAGCAGCAAGGCGACAAGATAGAGCTGGACCCAGCCGAGGCAGAGTCGAGCGAAGATGTCGAGACGGCCGGCGATCCATCCCGGCGGTTGTTCCTTACCCGGGCCAGTGCCGGCGTGGTGGTGGCAGGAGCGGCGGCAGTGGGCCTGACCGGGCTGAGGAGTGCTGTCTGGGACATCGAGACGCCGGAAGTCGAGGTGCGACTGCAACGCCTTCCCAGGGCCCTGTCTGGATATCGCATCGCGGTGCTTTCGGACCTCCACCTGGGCCCGACTTTGGGGGCGAAATTCGTGGCGCGGGTGATTGAACTCACCAGGAGACAGAAGCCGGACCTGGTGGCGATCACCGGGGACCTGGTGGACGGCTCGGTGCGCAGGCTCGGTTCGGTGGTGCGTCCCTTGGCGGATCTTTCGGCCAGAGACGGCGTCTTTTTCGTTACCGGCAATCACGAGTACTATTCCGGGGTGGATGCTTGGGTGGCGTTTTTGAAATCCATCGGCATCGAGGTCTTGATGAACAGCAGGGTGGCCATTCGAGGCAGGCAGGGGTTCGATCTGGCCGGGGTCCCCGACTTCAGGGCGGCGGTGTTTCGTCCCGGCATGGGGCCCAAGCCCCGCGAGGCAGTCTCGGGACGGGACCCAGACCGAGAGCTTGTCATGTTGGCGCACCAGCCGGTTCAGATCCGCGCCAATGCCGCGGTGCAGCCGGGGCTCCAGATTTCCGGGCACACCCACGGGGGCCAGATCTGGCCCTGGGGCTACATGGTGCGCCTCACGCAGCCCTACCTGTCCGGGTTGCACCGCTACGACGCGCATTGCCAGGTCTTCGTGACCAGGGGGGCTGGTTACTGGGGGCCGCCCATCCGGTTCCTGGCACCTGCCGAGATTCCCTGTCTGGTCTTGGTGTCTGCCTGATGATCGACAGGACTGGTGGCATCATTGGGGAGCGGGGCATGGCTGGACGAAATGGGGGGACAGAGACTGGTGCGAAAGACCGTTTGCAGCGTTGACAGTTTTCTCCTGGACTTCTATCACCCCTAGACGAAAGTCTGCTCAGCGCTTGGCGGATGCCAGGTGAGGTTCGATGTCGGTGGAGACGGCGCAGCGATCACGAGATCGGCGGGCCTTGAACAGGGCAGTATCGGCAAGCCGATCCGAGTTGGCGACAACGGCACACAACGAGTGAGGAGAGCCATGGTCAACGAAAGCGACGGCAGGAAATCGAGTGGAGCCACAGTGCCCCGGGTGGATCTCAGAGAAATGGATCCGTTCGTCTGGCGCATCATCGAGACGGAAAAGGCCAGGCAGGCCAGAAAGCTCATTTTCATAGCCTCGGAGAGTATCGCCCCCAAGGCAGTGCGCGAGCCCATGGCCTCGGTCCTGGGACACATTTATGCCGAGGGATACCCGGCTCCCAGGATGGCGGTGCTCGACCAAGACGACCTGGAAGAACTGTCGGATCCTTTCGTGCAGTTCAAGCGGTACTCGGATCGGCGCTATTACAAGGGCACCGATTACATGAATATCATCGAATCCCTGGCCAGGCGCAGGGTGGCGCATCTGTTTGCCAATGACCTGGTGGGTTCACAAGACATCTATGCAAACGTTCAGCCGTTGTCCGGGGCGGCAGCCAACAATTCCGTCTACCAGGCTTTTTTGAAACCGGGCGACAGAATTTTGGGCATGTCGCTGGTCTCCGGGGGACACCTGACGCACGGCAGCCCGGTGAACCGGTCCGGCAAGACCTATGACGTGTATCACTACGACGTGGGCCGCAGCGGCAAGCTGGACTACGACGCCATCATGGACAGCGCCATGGAGGTGCGTCCCAAGATTATCGTGGCAGGATTCAGCGCCTATCCCTGGGACATCGACTGGAAGGCTTTGCGTCTGGTGGCAGACAAGTCCGGGGCATTGCTCATGGCGGACATCTCGCACACCGCCGGGCTGGTGGCTGCGGGCGTCCTGTCCAGTCCGGTGGGGCTGGCGGACGTGGTGACCTTCACCACGCACAAGACCCTCTGTGGCCCCAGGGGCGCCACGATTTTGACCACGGATCCCTCCCTGGCCAAGAAAGTGGACATGGGTGTTTTCCCAGGAGAGCAGGGCGGCCCGCACATGCACCAGATCGCGGCCAAGGCCGTGGCGTTTTTGCACGCATCGACTGATGAGTTCCAGTCGTTGATGCGCAAGGTGGCCGAGAACGCGGCATCCATGGCTGCGAGTTTCGTGGAGCGGGGCATGACCCTCGCTTATGGCGGGACGAACACGCATCTATTTCTCTTGGATCTGAAGAAGGTTCGCACCGCATCGGGCCTCCGTATCACCGGTGAGATTGCATCGAGGGTCTTGGATCTGGCTGGAATCACCTGCAACAAGAATACAATCGCCGGTGACAAGAGTGCGCTCCATCCGTCCGGGCTTCGCTTCGGGACCACCTGGGCCACGCAGCGGGGACTCGGTCCCAAGGAATTGGACCAAGTGGCCGACCTGGTGACCAGGGTTCTGCGTGAGATGCATTCCTACGAGTACGTTTACGCCGGAGGCCGGGTGGGCCGCGGCAAGGTGGCCTGGGACCTGCTCAAGGAGGTTCGATCCGAGGTGGATCGTATCACCGCGGCGGCGGAGCAACCAGACCCCATGGATGCTCCAGTGGAAGAGTATCCACACTACCTGCCACAACCCAGGAGAGAGTCCGGGCCCACGGTGGCGGCGGAAATGGTTCCGGGAGCCCAGCTCGAGGAACGGGGAGGACGCCCGGTGGTGGCTGCCACTGCCGACGAGGCGGCAGAGCGCATTGCGATCCAGGACGCGGCGGCCCTTCTGGACCTGGGCGATTGCCTCCTGGTGGATGTGTCGGGCCGGCGTGCCGAATTGTTTCTGCATAGCGTCACCACCATCGATGTCTTGTCCTTGGAGAAGTCCAGGGTGGCCACGGGATTCGTGCTCGACGAAAAGGGGCAGGCTCTGGCACGCTGTGCCGTGGTGCGGCTGGGAGAGCAGATCGATGGCAGGTCCTGGACGGACCGTTTTCTCATGCGTCTCGGTCCCGGGCCGGACCCGGCCGATACGTTGGAGTTCCTCCGCGCCCTGAGCGACGGATACGTCTACCACGATGAGGACATTTATCTGAAAGCCGAGGGTCCTGCCGTTCTTTCGGTCAAGAGGGACGCCTCAGACGGGCCCTACGTGGCCATCGGGCTGTACGGTCCGAAGGCTGCCGGGATATGGGCCGATGCGGGCCAGCCGGCTCTTGCCGAGGTGGGGATGGTCGCAGACCTGGATGGCGGCGTGGCTGCCAGGTGTCGGATGGCTCCCGGCGTCGAGGGCGTGGAAATCTATCTCCCGGAGGACAAGGCCTCTGCGATCTGGAAGGCACTCACGGATGCAGGCGCGGTGCCCTGCGGTCGTCGGCTCTTCGACGAACGGCTTTCCGGCTCCAGCCCCGAGGATCTGCTGAGCGCCGGGGATGTGGCTCTGTCCAAGCCGTTTTTCGTGGGCCGGAAGGCCTTGATGGCTCTTGCCGGGACCGCAGGGGGCGAGCTTCCCGCAGATTTGGCGGCTCGGATCGAGCCCATGTCGGACGAGGCATGGCGTCCGGTCCTGGAGGTGGAGGAACTGCCGGTGCGGCGTTCCTGCCTCTACGAGGAACACCTCGAGCTGACGGCGAAGCGCAACATCGTGCCCTTTGCCGGCTGGGAGATGCCCTTGTGGTACGAAGGGATCGCTGCTGAGCACCGGGCGGTACGCCGCACCGCAGGCCTGTTCGACGTTTCGCACATGGGTGTCTTGTCTGTTCGCGGGAAACATGCGGAGCGCTTTTTGGACCTGGTGACGTCCAACTACGTTCCCTGGCTCGATGCCGGGCAGTGCCATTATTCCTATCTGCTCGATCCCAGGGGTGGGGTCATCGACGACATCATCGTCTACAGGGAGGCTCGGGATCGATTCATGGTGGTGGTCAATGCGGTCAACGCGGAAAAGGACGAAGCCTGGCTCAGGGCGTTGGCCGCTGGCAAAGTACCCCTGGACCCTCGGTTGCCCCTGTCGCGGCTCGAAGGCGACGTGGAGATCCTCAACTTGAAGGTGGACGAGTCCCTGGGCGCAGACCGCCGGGTGGACATCGCTTTCCAGGGACCCTCGTCCCTGCCCACGCTCCTCAAGGTCATGGCCGACGACGAACAGAAACGCCGACTCAAGGAACTGGAACGTTTCCACATGATGCCCTGCCGGATCGGGGACATGGACCTGTGGGTGGCCAGAACGGGCTATACGGGAGAGTCCATCGCCTACGAGGTCTTTCCCCATCCCGACAAGGCGCCCGATCTGTGGAACCTGTTGCTGGATGCAGGCAAGGAGTTCGGAGTGGTCCCAGCCGGCCTGGGTTCGAGGGATTCGACCAGGACCGAAGCGGGCCTGCCCCTCTGGGGCCATGAACTGGCCGGTCCACACGAGATCAATCCCCTCGAGTCTGGGTATGCTCCCTTCGTCCGTTTCCACAAGCCATTTTTCGTGGGTCGGGAAGCCATGTTGCATGCCTACCAAGACTGGAAGCGCAGCGTGGTTCGGTTCCAGGCGGTGCAGCCCGGAGGCAGGGTGATTCGGGCCCCCGCCCCGGTGGTGGATCAGCGTCGTGGGGAATGCGTGGGCACGGTGACCTCCTGCGTGTCCGTGGACAGATACCAAATTGGTCTGGCCATCGTGGATCGGAAGAAGGTGCGTGTTGGAGATCAATTGGCGATTTTCCCCCTGCCTCATGGAAAGAGCAGCGATGTGGCTCCCTCGTCGCTGGAGCCTGGATCCAGGACGGTGCTACCCATTCCAGTGACGGTGCTGCGCCGGTTCATGCGCCCGGGGGAGACCAGGGAATCCGTCCTGTAGATTTTCCTCAGTGACTTCAGGGGAACCTTTTCCAAGGTAAGCTGTCAGTATCGCTACAGCAGGAAACAGCGGTGAGCCAAGGACCGGGCCGGGTTCCAGGCTGACGACCGGTCGGCACCGAGGATCCAGAAACCAGGGGTGAACATCGCGGATCAAAGCCGTTCAGTCCGGCCTGGTCTGCAAGACAGTGGAGGTGTGTCATGCGTCGAGCCAGGATCAGAAAAGAGAAGATGGGTTCTGTTCGGGCTTCGCTCGCCGGTGAAGTTCGGGTCGTTCGGGCGCTGGAGGCGTCACGCCATTCCCTTGCCTGGCCCCTGTTGGCGGTGGGCCTGGTGCTGGGTCTGCTCGGGGCGGCCATCCTTGCCACCGAGTTGGTCCACATTCAAAGACAACAGGCCCACAGGGCCGAGTTGGGTCGTTTCCTGAGAAGGAAGGGCCTGTCGCTGCGATACCTGCCCAAGGTGCGTTCGAGTCATGTCCTGGATGTGACGGGAACTGCTTTTTCGGCGGCGGGCCTCGTGCTGCTCATCGCCGGTTGGGATCGGCGCAGGAACGCCCGGTGGAGTTCCAGGTTTCGGGTGGGGCAGACAGCGGACTGTGATTACGTGGTGGGCGAGGCGGAAATCCATGCCGGTTGGATGGACCTGATGTCATGGAAAGAGGGGGGATGGCGAGTCATCCAGCCCAAGGGAGCGAATCTGCGATGTTTTCGCCCCTCCGGCGAGACCTGGGTGGTCGTCGATCCCGAGCCATTGATGAAGCGCGACGAGTCGGGCCGGCGGTTTTTCGAACTCGCAGAAGACATGCGCTGCGAGTTGTCCATGGGCCTGCACCATTTTGTGTTGAGCACCGAAGAGAGACTGCCAATTGAGGGCTCCGCGAAGTTCGGCAGGGAGAGTGTCGGTTTCTACGTGGGTTCTCTGGCATTCCATGGCGGCCTGCTGTTGCTGCTCATGGCTACGCCCCCCGAGGCCTCGGTGATGAATCCTGATTCTTTGAATATGAGAGGCCGGTTTCAGACCATGGCACTGCGAGACCAGCGGGCCAAGATGCAGAGGGTGGCCAAGCGCCGGGAGAAGCGGATGCCGGTCAAGGTCGCAGAGCGTAAGGTCCGACGACACCAGAGAAGGGCCGGCCCAGTGGACGAGCGCATCAAGCAGGTTTCCGGGGGATCGGGGAGCGGTCCGGCCCACGGGAGAGGCAGGGCAGGCAGGCCCTCGAATGCCGGGATCGCCGGTGCATTGGGTCGCATGGACGGCAAGATCCTTTCGTCGGTGTTTGCCAGGGATTCGGCCCTCAGTTCCGAGGCGGAACAGACCCTTGGGCATCTCGTTGGCAACACCAGTGGTGACGCCTTTGGCATCGATGCCCTGGGCCTGAACGGGGGGCGAGGCGGCGGACCGTCTGGGGCGGGGGCCATCGGCCTTGGAACCTGGGGCAGTCCTTTCGGACCAGGCGGCGGCGGTGGTGTCTTGAGTCCGGGGAACCGGGGCGGGGGATACGATCTTCCCACGAGGCACCAGCATCACAAGATCGTCTCACTCTCCACGTCGGTGGACGTAACCGAAGGCGTCTCGCCCGCCATCATCCGCAGGGTCATTCGCCGGCACCTGTCTGAAATCAGGTACTGTTACGTGCAGTTCGGACTGGTCGTGAGTGCCAAGGCCTCAGGGCGGGTCAAGGTCCGTTTCTCCATCGATCGAAACGGCAGGGTGGTCAGTGCAGGAGTGGTTTCATCGAGCATGCATCTGCCTGCCATGGAACGCTGCATCGCCCGGGCGGTACGGCGCTGGCGGTTTCCCCGCCTGGGACGAGACACGGGCCTGGTGCTCGTAGGTTATCCCTTCATTTTTCATTCTCCGAATCGATAGGAAATCGGTGTCGCCAGGTCCCCCAATGTCCCGCTGCCTGGACTGTTCCGCATCCGGATCATCTGGCCCTTCGTTGCCGTTTCCTTCTGGATGCCGCACGTATCAACGGCTTGTTGGTCATGCCGAACTTCGTGAAACCTGCCTGCCTCGCCTTGTCCAGGATCGACACGAGGTCTGCATAGCTCGCTCCCCTGCCGTCCTGGATCACGATGCCCACCTTGGGGTTGACCTTGTGGGCCTTGGCCAGCAATCCCGGAAGCTCGCCGATGGTTTTGATGCGCTGGCCTTGGAGCGACATGCTGCCGTCGGCATTCAAATATAAAATGAGATGGGGTCCCATCATGGGCTCGCCCTGGGATGCACCCATGCAATGACTCAGTAGCAAGGGCACTTGTGTCTTGGCCCACCTGCTGCTCTTGAGCTTTTCGAGGGCTGCGTTGGCCTCGGCACAGGCGCGTTTTCTGTCGGGGCTCCCGGCTTTCGAAAGAAGCACTGCCCGGAACGCCGGGGCGGCCTTGGCCTCTGCGCAGAGGAGTTTGGCCGCCTTTTTCTTTTCTGGTTTCAAAAGTGCCGATGCCTGCTGAAGCGTTCCGCATACCTGCCAGAGATTGGATCCATCGGCTCGGTCGCGCTTTTTTGTGACCTGGGCGGCAGCCTCGTCAAATGCTCGTTGGGCCTGCTTTTCGCAGAGCGCCCGTTGTTTCTGTGAAAGATGTCTGCGCAGCCTGGTGCAACGCATGACGAGATCTGATGCTCCCCCTCGTTTTCCCGGACGTGACAGGTCCTTGTCGAGGCGAATCAGTGCCCCCTTGGTCCTGGCCTGGTCCAGGCATGTCTGGAAAGCTTTGCAGTCCAGCGACAGGTTGCAGGACAGTTGGGCGGACACCACTGGATCTGAATGCCGTTCTCTGCACAGCCCCACGAAGTCTTTTTCCTTTACGGGAAAATTCTTCTTGCAGGATGAAAGCTTGCTGTAGAGCGCCGAACAATCGTCTTGTTTTTTCTTAGTGGCGCAGGCTGCTGCCAAGGCAAGGGCTGGTGCCAGGAACAAGATGACCGCCCAAGAAAATTTTGGTGCACTGTCCACCCTAGACGTTTGGGTTTTGTTTCTGTCTTGGATGTCGGCGCCCTCGCGTCTCGGGCGCATTTTCTGGAGAGCATCGTTTCTTTTCATGGCGTCTTTCACCGTCTCGTAGGAGTCTTGTGTTTCATGCGATTGGAATGGATGTAAGCGGCCGATTGCCGCCAGTCAATGGTTTTTGCTCCCTCCATGGATCGCAACACACGTATGAAGTCCAGTCGGATATCGGCTCGTCGTGGGCAGTTTCCCTTCCTCGTTGACATGGAATTTTCCTTGCCATAGTGTGCCAACCAACCAAAAACGTGGGTGTTCTTACCACCCAACTTTTTGTCAGGAGACATAGAAGACGTCATGACCCGAAGTTTTCCCCTCTCCATCTTGGTGGCTCTCCCCCTGCTGGTGGGATGGTTCCTGGTACTCTGGCCCGGCAGGGTGAAGAGGGGTGCGGCAGCCGTGGCGGCCTTTGTGGCCCAGTTTGGGTCAGTGGGCCTGGGCGTCTGGGTGTTTTGGGAAAAGCTGCTCCCTTTGCTGCGCCTCTGGCACGAGATGCCTGCCACCTCGCGGGGGCCGGTGCCTGCACGTCCCATGCTCCTTTCGAACATGGGCACCTGGTTTACCCTGGGTGATGTGCAGGTCCATGCGGCCTTTCGTCTCGACGGCCTGAGCGCTTTGGCCGTCCTCCTGACGGGCCTGTCGGGCATCGTGGCGCTGTTCGTGGCATGGGCCGGATCGGTGCGTGTCTGGAAGGATCGAGATTGGGCCAGGCACGTGGGCGCAGCGCTCGTGGCCGTGGGTTCCGTCCAGGCACTGGTCATGTCGGCCGATTTTCTTTGGGCGGCGTTCTGGTGGGTCCTGGTGACCCAGTCGGCACTGCTTGTCGTGATGACCTCACCTGGCGGTGATGCTCCGCAACGGGCCCGGAAGGCCTGGTGGGCATCTTTGGTAGTGGATGGTCTCTTTATCGCCGCCATGCTCGTTTTCGTGTTCTTTGCACGGTCTGGTGACCTGACCCACATCGACTTCGGGGGCCGGATCATGGTTCGGCCCAGGGTGCGATGGGTCTTTGGGCTCAAGCCCGGATTCGTGGCCACGTTGCTCCTTGGAGCCGCCGCCCTGGCCAGGGCAGGGCAGTTTCCGCTCCATCGCTGGTTCATTGGTTCGGCGCGATCCTCGTCTGTGTCGTTGGCCCTGTTTCTCGGAGCCTTGGCCCCCTCGGGTTTGTTCTTCTTCCTGTCGCTAAGCCGCGTGATCGCCTTGTCCCCTGTGGCTCTTGCAGTGATCGGTGCGGCAGGATTGTTTTCGTCCTTGTTGTTGGCGCTTTCTTCCACGTCCCATCATCACATGGGAAAGTCGGTGGCCTATTTGGCCACAGCATCGTTGGGCCTGGCTTTTGGCTCCGTTGGACTGGGCGGCTTTACCGAAGGGGTTTTCCATGCCAGCCTGGTTGCAGTCGTTGGACTGACATTGGCCTCGGCCACCGGGGCGGTGAGTCTGGCCACCGACGGCGTCATGGACTTGCGTGATCTGGGGGGCCTGGCCAAGCCCATGCCCTTGGTCGCGTTGGGGATGCTGGTGGGCGTTTTGGCCCTGGTGGGGCTCTATCCCTTGGGTGGATGGTACTCCTTGAACGGGGTCGAGCAGGTGGCATTGACTCACTTGTTTCCGAGGACGCCGGGGCTGATGAGACTCAAACCTGGGCCGGCCGTGGTCTGGAATTGGCTCTCCTACGGAACGGCCCTGTTGGCCGGAGCAGTGATTGCCTACAGCGCAATGCGGCTCTGGATGTCGGTGTTTGCCGGGAAAAAGACCCTGGACAAGTTGAATGGGGTGGCTGTTTCATTGCGCATCGTTCCGGTCCTGACTGCATTCATTGGCGCAATCGCTGGTCTGGTTTGGATTCCAAAGAATCGTCTCACCTGGCTCCTGGACCCCAGCTTGTGGGGACAGAGGTTCTGGATCGTTCGGGATGGATGGCGGGCCCTGGGAGCCCATGGGGTCTGGCAAGTCGCGCCGAAGAGGCTTTGGCTCTTGCAGGGCATTTGGGCCTTGGTGGTGCTTGGGGCCATTGGGGTGGCCGCAGGTCTGTTTGCCGGAGGAACGTCCCGCTTGGCAGCCCGGGTCACGAGTTCTCGATGGTTTCGCTGGTTCTATCGCTGGCTCAACGGCGACCTTGGGTTCGGGATCCTGGGCAGATTCTTCAGGTGGATCGTGGGTGCCGTTGCCTGGCTGGAGCGGGGCCTGGGAGAGCGGCTGCTGGCGGATTGGATCATGACCCGGGTGCCCGCAGGTCTGGTGGGCATCGTGGGGTGGTTTGCCGGGGGCATGGACAAGTGGGGCCGCCGTGGCGTGGTGGCTGCAGCCAGCCTTGGTTTGGCCGTTACGGTCTGGCTCCTTGCCCGGTCTCCGCAGACGACGAGGGGTCGGCCCAGAGGGGCTGATGCGGTGATGGTCGAGACTCATCGGGTGGGACAGAAGACTCTACCAGTCGCAGGAGTCTCTGCGAAGATCCGAAAATCGCAGGCGACCAGGGAAGTCGGTGAGACTGCGCCCCATCTTCCCCAAGCATCCGGGCCAGGAAAGGATGCGCCATGATATTGCTTTCCTTGGTGCTCCTTCCCTTGGTGGGCAGTGGCATCTGGTCCGCCCTGCCCGATGGTACGGCCCGGTGGTCCCTGAGCCGTGCAGTGGCCCTCGGTGAGTTCGTTTTGGCCCTGGCTTCCGCCATTCGGGGGGAGAGCTTTTTGACGGGAGTTTCCTGGGGCTGGGCGGATTTTGCCGGCTGGTCCCTGGTCCTGACAGGTCATGCTTCTGGCGTGATTTTCGCCATGGCCTTGTCGGGCGCCTACTTGAGCGCGTTGCTCGATGGGAAAGTGTCTCGCTCCGGTTGGGATGGGGTGCTGCTCTTTTCCATGTCCGGGGCGATGATCGCATCGTTGGCCGGAAGCTGGTCCACGGCCCTGGTGGGCTGGTTTCTGGCCTGGGGCCCTCTGCTCGCAGTGGTGGGCCTGGGGCCCGATCCGGCCGCGAGGGCTGCAGCGAGACGAGCGGCCCGCTATGGAGCCCTGGCTTTCGGGTTCATCCTGGCCGCCGATATCCTGGCCGGTTCTGGGAGGCCACATTCGGCGTTGGCATCGGCGTTGCTATTGGTTGGTCTGGCCCTGTCTTCCGGCCTGTTTCCCGTGCATGGATGGCTCTCCCAACTCACGTCCAAGACCGATCCGCTCTTTGGGGGACTGGCCGGCACCCTGGGCTCGAAGCTTTTAGTCATTCATTGGTTGCGACAGGCAATGCAATCGCCGCCGGGGCCGGTGGAAACCCACTGGCTCCAGGGGTTGGCCCTGCTCACCATCGTCCATGCCGCTTTGGTGGGCTGGACGTTTCGCAGGGACGTGCGTGCATCGTTTGCACCAGTGACGGCTGCGGTCAACGCCCTCGTCATTTTGGGCGGCTTGAGTGGAACCAAGGCAGGATTCGTTGGCAGCGTGCTGCTGGCATCGGGCCAGGTCGTGGCCGCTGCCGGGTTGTGGAGCTGTCTGCGTCGAGAGCATGGAGAGTCGATGGGCGTTTTGTCCACCGGTTGGTTCCTGCTCGGATTGCCGGGCAGTGCCGCGTTCGTGGGTTTTCTCGGTGTGCTCACCGGGCTGTTTCGAGCCCGGTCCCTGCCTGCCTTCGGATTCTTTGACGGGCACAGCCACATTCTCCATGCCAGGCTGACGGCTGTGGGGGCGTTGGTGGGCTACATTCTCGTCCTGGCGGCAATGGGCCATGCCTTGTACCATCGATTCTATGAATCCCTGCCTCCCGGGGGCATGAGTCCCGCCATCGGCGCCAGGACAGGCCGACAAGGGGGGACCCTGCCGGGCTGGTTCGTGGCGGTGGTCGTGGGCCTCTTGTTGGGCTTGGTGCCGGCCGTCTGGTCGAAGCGCCTGGCGCCCCTGCCTCGTCAGAAGGCTGCAACGACGTTGTCGGAGAGGCGGTGGAACGGTAAGGCTTCCTGGGCTGCAGCATCCAGGCGCTTCTTTTCTGGTAAGGAGCGGTCGCCCGTCCTGGCCGTCTCGGAGCCTGTCGAGACTGGAAGGGAGGTGCATTGATGCTGGAGCAGGCA
>CAZIJS010000115.1:0-13444 GCA_964539505.1 uncultured Myxococcales bacterium | reverse complement strand
GTTGTTTCGCCGGGATCGATTCTACCACGCTCCAGGACCTCGTGGAAGTGATCGCTCGTCGTAGAGCCTGCCCCGAGCGCCCATAGAATGAGATATATAGAGAAATACAGATCTTCCCGCGTCATCTGTTGCCAGGAATCGCCGAGCTGGCAGGTCTATGAGACCGTTGTCGTTGATCTGCAAGATGGGGGTGACGATCTGACCCTCTTCGTTGAGACGAACCGCCTGCATTTCGTATTTTGGGGTCATCAGCTCACCTGTGTTGAGGACCCAGGAGAGGAGGAATCCGCCCTGCGCCGCTTTCGCTAGGTTTGTCCGTTCAACTGCCACACCAGGGAAGAGGCTGCCATGGGAGCGTTCATTTCCCATCCCGTCGTAGGAATACAGGTCCAGTGCCCCGTTTTTCGTGGAGACCAGGCTGAAGCCATCTCCAGGACCTGCATCCACCACGATGTCATCCACCTGGCCATCCGTGGTGATCTCGGCTGTGAGTTGGCCTGTGCTGTCGTAGTTTCGAACGACGCCTCGACTGGTGCCGTCACGGTAGGCCACGGCAAAGTGGCCGTCACGCCCCACGGACGTGGAGCGAAACGGGCCCACCGGTATCTGCGGACCGACAGGATTGCCGAGGCTGTCGTACCTCTGGGCGATGCTGTCCCAGAAAGCTATGAAACTGCCGTCTGCGGCCATCCCCACGTCGTGGCGAGGGCGGATGTGGCCGGAACCAAATGTGATCTCGTCTCCCAATGCGTTGCCGGAGGCGTCGTATCGTTGGACAATCAGGTTGAAGTCGGAATCCTCGAATCCGTGAATGTGCTCCACGCATGCAGCCACCACGAAGGAGCCGTCATCGGCCATGCCTGCCGACAGTCCCGTCACCGGCCCCTCTTGTTGGGCAAAAATGGGAAATGGATCTGTGTCCGGGAGTCCTCTATTCGAATAGAAGATTCCGAGGGCTGGTGGTGTCGACGCTTTCCAGACCACGAGGAAACGGCCGTCTGGAGCCATGGCGAGGGATGAGTCCTGGCCGCCACCCTGGATGGCGAAGCTGGTTGCCCTGCAATCCGCCGTGCATCCATCGGCTTCGCCCTCTGGTCCAGGATCGCATTCTTCGCCCATGTCGGCCACCCCATCGCCGCATCTCGGGCCGGAGCAATCAGTGCGGCAGGCATCGGGTTCGCTGTCGGAATTCATCTGGCCATGGTCGCAATACTCGCCGGCCTGGAGGATCCCGTCTCCGCAGACAGGTTTCTTGCAGGCGGTGGTGCAGTCCGAATCGTAGGCATCCGAGTTGTCCGGACCGCGATCGCATTCTTCGCCCGGGTCGACCACTCCGTTGCCGCATTTGCCGCTGATTTCGCATGCGCTCGTGTCGTAGCGGCACCTGTCGGTGCATCCCAGACTGCCGGACCCCAGTCCGAGGGATGCGCAGTCTTCCGAGCCGACCTCGCCGTCACAGTCCTCCCATGGATCGGTGACATGGTCGCCGCAGGTGGGCCTGCTGCAGTCGCTGCGACAGGCTCCTGGGGTGCTGTCCGAGTTCGCCGGCCCCTGGTCACATTCTTCGCCTTGCTCGGTGATTCCATTGCCGCACAGGGGGCTGGAGGCTCCTGCGCCGCTGTCGTCGTTACAGCCCCCGGTAAGGCAGATGGCCAGTCCGGCAGCAATGAAAAGTCCCTGGTGTTTCATCGCCATCACTCCTCGTCTCAGTTGTGTTTTCCATGTCTCCCAATGACTAAAAATTATACCATGACCATCGGTGAACAATAGACGAAATCCTGCAGGATGCGTTTGCAAGACCGTGGCAGGTGGTTGGACCGAACAGTGGACTTTTGGGGAAAGATGCTGCGATGATGATCCGAAAACCAGACCTCGTGGCACAGGGTGAAACAGAAGGACAACGCCCTTGCTGCAAAGGAGGTCGATCATGAGGACGAAGAGACGTGACAACCAGACGTTGGCGACGGCGCAGTGCAACCGCATGGAGCCAACCGGGGGACCGGATCGGGGACGGGGGGGCGCGGGGCCGTGGGAGGCTGCTTTGGTGACGCAGGAAATGGCGGACCGGGGCGGACGGGCGGTTTTCGACCTGGGTGCGGGTGACGCCAAGGTCCTGGCTCGGGGACTTGTGGTCTTGGCCCTGGTCCTGGGCTCCGGGCTGCTGACCGCAGCATGCAGCAACGATGCCGAGACGCTCAAAAAGAAAGATGCCTGTGGCGATGTGGACTGTTCGGGGCATGGCCGCTGCGCCCTGGTGGGAGACAGCGAGACGGTCTGTCTCTGCGATGCGGGATATCATTCAGAGGCCTTGTCCTGCGTCCAGGACCAACCCGGTGAAGAATGTTCCGGCGTGGACTGTTCCGGGCACGGCACCTGCCTGGTGGTCCAGGCCGATCCCGCCTATCCGGTCTGCTTTTGCGACGAGGGGTATCGAACCGAGGGCAAGACGAACTGCGTCCCCTATGAGACAGGCGGCGGCGTGACCTGCGGTCCTGGGACCGTGGAACTCGATGGCCGATGCATTCCGGAGGACCAGTGCCCGGACGGCGACTGCACGCCCGACATCTGCAATTCTTCCGAGGACTGCGACAGCGGGAAGGTCTGCGTCTACGAGACAGGAGAATGCCGGGATGCCACGCCGGACCAATGCAGTCCCAGACCCTCGGATGGGGGCGATCGGCAATTGAGAGAGACCTGTCTGAGCACATCGACCGACGCCGGGAAGAAATGTGCCCAGGGCCTCATCTGCGTGCCCCATTTCTTTGCCATGGACGAAGAGACGGGAGAAATGGTCCCGGGACAGGATGCTGATGGGAGATGGGATGGCCTCTGTGTCAAGGCCTGCGATCCCTGCGAGGGCACTTGTGACCAGGGTACCTGCATCGCCCTGGACCAGGGCGGTGGATTTTGCATCGACCAGGATCGCTTGGCAGACGAGGGAGCGACATGCCAGGACGCGGCCCTGCCGACTGCCTGGTGCGAGGCAGGGCTGACCTGTGTGGGGAATACCTTCTACACCCAATATGGTCAATGCCGCCGGGCCTGTGTGCCCGACAATCCCGAGATTTGGGGATCGACCACGTTCACGAGCACCGAGAGCGCAGACTGTCCTTCCGGCCAGGTCTGCACCCGCTATTTGGACAGCGTGGAGTTTTCCATTTGGTATTGCGAGCCGGGAGAACTGCAGCCCAGGGGCGGGCCTTGCAACGACGCGGTGAGCCGGCCCCTTGCCCGGTGCCGGTGGCCGGATTCCTGTCAGAACCTTTTGAATGGCCAGACGTTGAATTCGATACCAGGCACCTGCAGCGAGAGGGCCGCCCATTGTTCGGAGATGAATTGTCCCGCCGGCACCAACTGTCGATTCGATGGATCGACGATTCCAAATCCTGCCTGCGTGGCTCCCGGAAGCGTGGGGCTGAATGGATACTGCGAAGAAGACATCGATTGCATGGCGCCCGCCACCTGCCAACCGAGCGGGATACCAGGTGAGGAGGGGCACAAGTACTGCCTCCCCTGATGTCGTCTTGCTTTGGTCCTTCCTTGCAGTGGTTGGATGATTTTCCTGTCGGACTTGGGTTTTTCGCTGCGATTCTGCAAACACACTGGAATTTTTTCTCCATCCCGGTGCTTGACGAGGGGGCCGAGCAGTGGCATACGCGCCAGTTGGAGTCTTTGTGAAAGATCGGCTTGGATCCTGTGCGAGACCGCCCGATGGTCCAGAGCCCCTGTGAGATTGTGGTTTTCGTCGAGTGCTGCGAGCCGGCCCCGGTGCCGCAGTGTCGGCGACGCAGAGCACAGAGTCTCCCTGGGATGGAGAAGAAGCGTGCCCACGAGAACCGACGAGTCTGGAAGCGACAAGACTGGAAGCAACGAGACGACTGCGAAGCGCAGCGACGCCAAGACCATCACCAACCTGGTTTTCGGCAGCCTCGGCCTGGCCATTCTCGTCTATTTAGTGATCAAGACGGGGCCGGCCCAGCTCTGGTACCAGGTCACCCATTTGGGGCCGGGATTCGTGCTGGCCGTGTCGGCCTTTGCCGCCTCGAAGTTTTTCATGGCCCTTGCCTGGAGACCGCTGTTTCAGCCGGGCAGCAGTAAAGCGACCCTCTGGGACCTGACCGCTGCCACGGTGGTGGGAGGGGCCATCAACGACGTGACTCCAGGAGGGGTGGGGGGCGAGCCCTTGAAGGTGACCTGGCTGGCTGGCAAGGCCCCGGGCGAAGATCTGGTCTCATCGCTGTTGTTGCACAACTATCTCTACGTGCTCACCAACATCCTGCTGATGCTGGGAGGGGGGCTGGCGGTCGGTTCCCTCCTGGATCTCTCCACGGTGGCCAGGGTGGGGGTGTTTGCGGGCATGGCCGTCATGGTTGGGGCGGCCGTGGGTCTGGCGTTGGTGCTGCGCAAGGGGGTGGCGGCTCCTTTCGTGAAGCTGGTGCGCAAGGTGGGATTCAAGAGCATCGACCCCGAGGCGCTGTTGGCCAGGGCCAGACAGACCGACGAGCAGGCGCGCAGGTTCTTTTCCGAGCGGCCCTGGAAGATGGTCCAGGCGTTCGGATGGATGGTGGTGAGCAGGACCGTGGCCTCCCTGGAAACCTACTTTCTGCTCCGCATGCTGGGATGGGCTGTCTCCCCGGTGGACGTGTTGCTCATCACCACCATGACCGTGGCGGTCTATCTGGTGTTTCCTTTTGTGCCCTCCCAAGTGGGAGCCATGGAAGGGGCGGCCTACTTGCTGTATCCGGCCCTTGGAATCGCCGGGGCCGCGGGCCTGGCCGTGGAGGTGGTGCGGCGGTTGCGCGTGATCGTGATGTTGGCCCTGGCGCTGGTGATCATGGCGGGCAAGGCCCTGGTGGAGCGCAGGACTGGCAGGACGGAGAGCAGCCCTGAGGCGGTCCGACCCGCGGCGTCCGTCCACCAGGAGGGTGTCGAGCCGCGGGTCCAGCGTTCTCCCCTGCTGGTGAAACGAGCCGTCTCGGTGGAGCCGGCCGGGCGCAGGTCCCTGGCATCCGGGGGGCGCTGAGTCGTTTGGTCTCGTGCCGATCGGGCTGATACTTCGGGGCGTTCCCTGGATTTCGGAGGGGGTTGTTTCAGGGCATTGCTCTCGATGGTGCCGGCCTTCATTTCCCGGTGCCGAAAGACTCAAAGATGCGATACCATGGGGCTGGCGTGGCCTTGAAACGGGCCTGGCTGGGCCTGCGCAGGTGGCTGCGGTTGGAAAGAGAGCGATGGATCCAACGTGAGGCATGGAGGCGCACCATGACGAGGGAATCGGGCCTGCAACGGGCCGGGGCATGGCGGCAGGGACGAAAGCGGCCGCGGCGCATGGCGCCGGCACTGGCGGCATGCACCACGGTGCTGTTGGCAGCCTCGTGGGCATGGGCCGGGGAAACCCGCGGGCTGGGGAGGACGCCGGCCCTGGGCGCGCCGGCCCTGGGCGCGCCGACACCAGGCGACCTCTCCTGGTCCATTCATCGTTCGGACTTGGCCCGGCACAAGGGCGAGGTGGGCGGGACCTGGAGCCCGGTGCCTTCGGGGCTGCACAAGGACAAGGCGGTCTCGCGCATCGTGTACGGGTACTATCCCTACTGGGTGCACGACATGTCCGAGTTCCAGTGGGACCTGCTCACCCACGTGGCCTGGTTCGCCATCGAGATCGATTCCAGCGGGCAGGTGGTGGACCGGCACGGCTGGCCGGACCAGACCATGGTGGATACGGCCCAGGCCTCCGGGACCAAGGTGGACGTGACCTTCACGCTGTTTAGCACCTCGGGCATCGCGACGCTCTGTGGGAGCGCGTCGAACAGGGCCAGAGCCATCGAGACCATGATCACGCAGATGCAGGCAGGCGGGGCCGACGGGATCTCCATCGACTTCGAGGTTCCCGGCACGCAGAGTCGCGACGACTTCGTGACCTTTGTCACCGAGTTGCGCGGGGAACTGGATGCCAGGGGCCTGACCGAGGCCGAGATTTCCATTGCCGGCACGGCCTGGAGCGGCCTGTCCGCCATGGACGTAGACACCCTCCTGGATGTGGCCGACATCTATTTCATCATGGGCTATCCCTATTTCGGGAGCTGGTCCAACCTGGCCGGGCCCGTGGGCAAGGCCCGGACCAAGGGAGTCTGGGCCTCGCTGCATACCATTTCCGCAGCCAGGACCATCGGTGCCTATACCAGGCTGTTGTCCGACCCGGCCAAGCGCCAAAAGATCGTCTACGGGGTTCCCTACTATGGGTACCACTGGACCACGGCCGACGACCAGCGGGGCAGCTCGGTGGTGGCCGCCCAGGGCGCGGTGCTCTATCGCAGCGCCGCCGATGCGGTGACCAGCGGCGGGCGCACCAGGCTTTGGGACGAAGACTCGGTGGCACCCTATTACGTCTGGCAGCAGGGCGGCTGGCACCAGGTCTGGTACGACGACGCAGAGAGCCTGCGCTACAAGTACGAAATGGTATTGGATCACGACCTGGGGGGCGTGGGAATCTGGGCCCTGGGCTACGACAACGGGGGCAGTGAGCTGTGGGACCTGCTGCGCGACAGCCTGGGCCAGGAACCGGCGCCCAGGCCGGGAGACCGGTTCGACCCCATCCGGATCCGGGATTTTCCCTACCAGGATTCGCAAGACACCGCCCAGGGGCCTTCCAATTATTTCGACTATTATTCCTGCGCTCCAGACCTGGCGGAATACGGCCGCGAATGGGTCTATCGCATCGATGTCTGCCGCCCTGGACGGCTCACGGCTTCGGTCCCCAGGTACGCGGATCGAGACCCTGACCTGCAGCTCCTCTCCGCGCCCAGGCCCGGGGCCTGCCTGGCCAGGGACGATACGGACCTGGCGGTAGACATCCAGCCTGGCATGTACCTGCTTGCCGTGGACACCTGGGTGGACAGTCACGACGTTCAAAGAGAGGGTCCATACGACCTGACAGTGGACTTCGAGCCCCAGGCCGGCACGCAGCCCTGCGCAGAGGGCCTGGTCTGCGAGGCGGGAGAATGTGTCTGTCCCGACGACTTGACCGACTGTGACGGCACCTGCGTGGATTTGGACAGTGACCCGGAGCATTGCGGCGACTGCGCCAACGCCTGCGACCAGGACCAGACCTGCGATCAGGGCCGTTGCCTGGGGGCCAGGGCCGATGCCGGGGCTGGGGGCGCGGATGCAGGCCCGGCGGATGCCGGTGATGCCAGCGAGCTTCCCTGCTGCGGATGTCCCGACCAGGGCTGCTCTTGCAGGGCCTCGGGAACGGGACATGGAGAAGGTCTGCTGCTCTGGCTGGCCCTGTTTGCCGGACTGTGGACCTGGCGGGTTCGCTCCAGGTGGAGGTGGATGCGACGGTGAGCCAAGGAGAGTCAGGGAAGGAACCAGGGACAGGACCGCGTCTGGAGCCGGACAGTAAGTCGCGGCCGGGGTCGCAGCCGGGGTCGCAGCCGGGGTCGCGATCGCAGATGGGTTCGAGACGAGGCAAGGGAAGACAACAGGACCTGGGGGCGGGGAAAACGCAGGAGGGGGCAGAGTACCTGCGGTCTGGTCGAGGCAAGGGAAGGCACAAGGACCTGGGGTCGGGCTCTGGGTCACGAGCAGGGTCAGGGGAAGGGGACTGGTGGCGCGAGCTGCCGGTTTCACGCATCGAGAAGGACTTTTTGTCTGCGCTCCGGGCAGGGCCGGTGGTCCTTACCGCGCCCACCGGGTCGGGCAAGTCCACCCTGGTGCCCAGGTGGTGCCGGGACCTGTTCGGGCGCACCCTGGTGGTGGAACCAAGGAGAGTGGCTTGCCGGGCCCTCTGGCGTTTCCAGCGAGACATGGGAGGGGGGTCTGCGGGCTACCTGGTGCGCCACGAGCAGCAGTCTTCGGATGCAGACTTGCTCTACGTGACACCGGGAGTGGCTCTGCGCATGGCTGCGGAGGGTGCGCTGGACGGCTT
The DNA here is from genome assembly GCA_964539505.1 of uncultured Myxococcales bacterium. GTDB lineage: Bacteria > Myxococcota_A > Polyangia > HGW-17 > SLPX01 > CAZIJS01. The sequence goes on along the minus strand of CAZIJS010000115.1, from coordinate 5,520 downwards.
CGAGTGCCTGATCCTCGACGAGTTCCACGAAAGGAGCCTGGAGACGGACCTGCTGGCAGCCTTGCTTCGCGAGGCGCGGCCCGACGGCCATATCGTGGTCATGTCCGCCACCATGGAGACCCATCGGCTGTCGAAATGGCTGCGGGCCCCCTGCCTGCATGCCGAGGGACGGCTCTTTCCCGTGACCGTGACCTACCAAGGGGACGTGGATGTGCCCAGGGTCAAGGGCCTGGAAGGGCGCCTGGTCCAGGCAGTCCGGACATTGGTCCGGGACCTGGGCAGGCACGATGTCCTGGTGTTTCTGCCCGGAAGAGGCGAGATCGCAGCGGCCAGAAAGGCCCTGGCGCAGGCCCTGCCCGACCTGGAACTGCGCGAACTCCACGCGGGCCTGCCCGCGGGCAGGCAGGACCTGGTCTTTCGCAGGCCCGCCGGGCCCAGGGTGGTGCTCTCTACGAACGTGGCCGAAAGCTCGGTGACCCTGCCCTGGGTGCGCGCAGTGGTGGACAGCGGGTTGGAACGCCGCACCTCCTATCGCCGGGGACGCAGCCTGCTCTCCCTGGAGGTGATCTCGCGCCAGTCGGCGGACCAGCGCGCCGGCCGGGCAGGCAGGGTGGGGCCGGGACGCTGCATCCGTCTCTGGTCCAAGGGGGCGGTGCTTCGAGAGTCCTCGGTGCCCGAGATCCTGCGCGAGGACCTCGACGGCCTCTTGCTCCAGGTCGCTGGGATGGGAAAGCGGATCGAAGAGGTGCCTTTCCTGGACCCGCCCAGGCCGGACGTGGTGGAGGCTGCAAGGGGGCGCTTGGAACGCCTGGGACTTCTGGACGGCGATGGCAGACCCACGGCCCTGGGACGTCGTGCCGCGTCCCTTCCCCTGGACCCGGACCTGGCCAGGCTCGTCCTGGCAGGGCTGGAGCATCCCGACCCGAGGGTGGCCGAAGACCTGGTGGATCTCGCGGCGAGCCTGAGCACGCCTGGTTCCTTGTTTGCATCGGGTTCTTCCTCCCCGGGCCGTTCGGGAACCAGAGCGCGCGACGGGAGGCATGCAGGCGTGCGGCGGGGCCGGTCTCGCGGAAGGCGGGAGAGGAAGACGGACAGGGAGACGGACATGGAGAGGCCCTTTGAAAACGACCTGGATGCCAGGATCGCGGTGTTGCGCGGCCTGGCCAGACTGGAGACAGTCCGGCCGGCCATGCTGGCAGAGGCCCGGCGTGTGTCGGCACAGCTTCGCGGCTTGCTCGATCTGAGCCGTGAGTTTCCCTCCCGCGGCGCGTTGTCGGCCGAAACCCTGGGTCCGGTTGTGCTGGCAGCCCTTCCCGACTCCTGTTTCGTGCGGCGGCGCGGCCGCTGGGCGGGAGGCGGCATGGAGGCTTCTTTGTCGCCTCGCTCTTTTGTCTCGGACAGCAGCGAGGTCTTGCTGGTCTTCGACATCCATTCCTCCCGGGTGCGGGGGATGAAAGCAGAGCACAGCATCACCTGCGCCATGCCCATTCCTGCGCGGCTGGTTGGCCAGGCCGGCCTGGTCGAGGAAGAACTGGTCCGGGTGGACCGGCTGGCAAACGGGGGCCTGGTGGGGCAGGTGGCCAGGAAACGGGCAGGGGTGGCCCTGGACCGGGAGGACCAGGAGCTGAGGGACTCCTGGGCCTGCCTGGGGGCTGCCAGGCTTTTCGTCCAGGGACGCTGGCTGCCCAAGGGGCGCGACCTGGTGGAGGCGGCCAGGCAGCGCGCCGCGTTGTACCACAGGATGGAAGGACGCAAGGTCCCAGAGGCGCTGGAGTGGGACCTGGAGCGTTGGACGGCTTCGCGTCTGGAAGCCTTGGGCGTCCAGTCCGGCCAGGATCTGGACCTGGTGTCCTTCGACGACCTGCTGCCGGTGGAGCCTTCCGCACAGCAAGCCGAGGATTTCGACAGGCGTTTTCCCGTCCGGCTCAAGTTGGTGGACAGGACATGTGAGGTCCAATACAATCTTGCCCATCGAGAGGTTTTGCTGTTGCACCGTTCGGGCCGCAAGGATCCGCCGCCTAGGCCCTCGGACCTGCCGGCATGGCCCGGCTGGTCGGTGCTCTACAAGGTCCACTCACGGATCTGGCGGCTGCGTTGAGGATGCCGGGTGGCATCGCAATAGGGCCGATATCGAGGAGGCGGTTTTCATGAAACGAGGGAGCCAAGAGACGAAGGGGACGAGCGACAAACAGGAACGAGGTTCGAACGGCAGCCCTGTGTCCAGGACCTGGTCGAGGATGGCAGGCGTGACCATGCTTCTGGTCTGGGCCCTGGCATGGTCGGCCTGTGACGAGGACCGCAGACAGTCCGGCGATGCCTCGGTGGGAAGGGACGTGGTGGGCGGGGGTGATGGGACGGCTGGTTGGGATGCGGCCGCTGGGACGGACGCCAGGGCGATGGACGGATCGTCTCCGAAGGACGCACAGACATCCGCAGACGGCCAGGCGCAGCAAGACGGGGCCCTGCCCGGGACCGACACCTGCAGCGGCAACAGCTACACCCCGAGTCAGCCCGGCACGGGGCAGGGAACAGCTCCTGGAGACGCTTCGACCGAACAGGTCACTGCCATGCAGTACATGAACTCCTTCCGGAACCTGATGGGGCTCAACCCCATCGATTTGAACTCGGCCCTGGACCAGGCCTGCGTGGCGCACTCGGAGTACTGCTCCCAGGATTCGAGCTGGTGTCCGGGCTGGCACCAGGAAGAAGAGGGCCATCCGGGATTCACGGGGGTCAATTTCTGGGACCGCGACCGGGCCGCAGGCTACCAGGGCCAGCCGGCCATGGAGGTGATGGCTCCAGGCGGCACGCCCCAATATGCCATCGACATGTGGATGGAGTCGGTCTACCACCGCAGTCCCTTCGTGGACCCGGCGATCCATGAAGCCGGCTATGGGTCCGGCGCGAGTTTTACCACCATGGATTTCGGCTGCTGTGGGCCCTACGACCACAACCTGGTCACGAACTACCCGGTGGACGGGCAGACAGGAGTGCCCAGGAGTTGGTCGGGAAACGAGGGCCCGCAGCCGCCGACACCCCCCACTGGATGGCCTTCGGGACCGGTGATCAGTGTGGTGTTCCCTCCAGATGCCAACGTCACCATCACGGCCCACGAGATCTACGACGATGCCTGCAATCCCGTGGCCCACGTGGCGGGCGGCCAGGGGATCCAGCCCAACCCCGGGTTCGACGAGCGGTTTCTCGGATCCGCCGTGGCTCTCTATCCCAACGACCCCTTGGCAGGGGGCAAGACCTACGTGGTGAACGTGGAATACACCATGAACGGCAGTCCGGGGCACCGGACCTTCCGGTTTACCACCGAGTGAGACGACAAGGATGTGGGGCGGGTCGTGAAATTGTGGTGAGGGCCGGTTGGTGAGGTCGAGGTGGAGCGAGCCGTGATGTCGCGGCGAGGTCCTGTGATGGTGCAGGTGTCGTTCAAAGAGGAGGCGAAATGGCTGGCAGAGGTACGAAACGGTCGGTTCGGGAAAACGACAAGGCGGTAGACGCCCTGATGGCCGTGGGTCTGACCGCGAGCGAGGCGCGGGTCTACCTGGCGCTCCTGGCCCACAGTCCGGCCACCGGCTACGAACTGGCCGCGGATTCGGGCGTGCCCCGGTCGGCGATCTACACGGTGTTGCGCCGGATAGAGGAGGCTGGACTGGCCCAGAAGGTCCACCCCAAGCCGGCGCGCTACGTGCCCATGGCGCCCAGGGAATTGCCGGGCATGCTTGGAGCCAGGTACCAGCAGGAGTTGGTGCGGCTCGAGTCGGTCCTTCGAGAGGTCACTGCTTCCGGGCCCGAGAGGGTGACCTGGACGGTGACAGGGTACGACGCCATCATGGCAGAGGCGGCCCGGCTCGTGGAAGGCGCGAAACATGCGGTGCATGCCTCGCTGTGGAGACGCGAGGCCCTGACCCTGGCGGGTTCTTTCGAAACGGCACTGCGCAACGACGCCTCCCTGGTGCTGTTTTCGTTCACTGATTTGTCTGGCTTGGAACCCCGGCTCTCACGGAGGGGCAAGGAAGGCGGTGGCTCCCAGGCCCAGGGGCGGTTGACCATGCTCCAGTACGGCCTGGATGAGGCCGAGCTGGAACGGCACTGGCGCCACAAGCTCATCCTGGTGGCAGACCATGTGCGCGTGCTCGTGGGTGGAGCAGACGAGGACACAGCGGTCCGGGCCGTGCGCACCGACGAGCCAGCCCTGGTGGAGATGGCCGTCTCGAACCTGGTGCTGGACGTGACCCTGTTCGGTGAGAGAAAAGAATTGGACACCTCAGCGGTGATCGAGGAGTTGACCACGGCGCTGGCTCCCATCGACGAGATGCTGACCGGGGTGGGCCGGTCCGAGAGACGATGATGGAAGAGATTTGGATCTGTTCATTCTGGTGACTCCAGAGCCGCTGGAGCGTTTCGTGTGTCCTGGGGCCGACTATCTCGTGGCCTATTGGGTGGGGCGCTTTCATGGGTTGTTGCAGGATGACGCACCGCGGACCTGCCCGCGCTGGAGTCCCTGAGACGGGGGCATTTCGGAAGCAGAGTGTGATGGCTGGGCCTGGTGGCTCGACGGTCTCGATTTGGAATGGTTGGACGAGAGGAGTGATCGAGTTGTCCAGAAAGTCTTTTGTCATGTTCGGGATGGTCGTTGGATCCGTGGCAGGGGGCTACGTTCCAGCGCTCTTTGGTGCCAGCACCTTTTCCATGGCAGGTGTCGGTCTCTCCATGCTCGGCGGAATCGTGGGCATCGTGGTGGCCTACAAGGTGACCCAATAGGAATTTGCGGTCCATCCAGCGTGCCTGCCCAATGGTCCATAGGACGCACCCCGCCGGTATCTTGGCGTTTTGTGTGAGCATACAAAAGCCCCGTTCGTCCGTTTGGATTCAGTGCGCAGAATTGTTGTCGTTTGTGTTTCTGTGAGTTGATCCTCTGTAAGGAAGATGATATATTAAAACGAAGTTGTCGGTCTTTCGAGTCCGATGCCCAGCTGAATTGGGGGGAAGTGGGGTTTTCGAGCAGACAGAGTGTAGGCTTGTGCGATGGAGATGAGTACGTGTGGGCGAGGCGGTGTGGGGACGACCGGTTCTGATTGAGCCGTTGTTGTGGCGTATCGTTGTGGCCTGCTGTGGGATTCGAGTCGGCGGCGGATGAACTTTTGCTCACCGACGATGGAGGTCAGGGCAAACATGGCAAGATTGGACAGGATGTGGGTGTTTGCGGGGTTGGTGGCGCTTACGACGGCCTGGAGCGGGGGCTGCGTGGATCGAACGAACGCAGTGGCCTGCGGTGACGGGACCTATTGCTATCCCGGGACGCATTGCGTGGAGAACCCCAATGGCGGATATTCCTGTGCCCTGGCGAGCTGTGGCAACGGGTTGCTGGAACCAGGGGAGGAATGCGACCAGGGTGAAGCCAACAGCACGGATCCGGATTCCTGCCGGCCGGATTGCACGAACCCCACCTGTGGCGACAACGTGACGGATCCCAGCCTGGGGGAAGAGTGCGACGATGCCGACGGGATC